>NZ_JADCKK010000056.1:0-17780 GCF_014982935.1 Anaerotignum lactatifermentans
ATAAGTGATAGACGGTATCTCATATCTTGTGTTATACTTGCCATGCGAGGATGCTCCTTTATGTATTTTTGTTTTGTGGTGATTCAAATATAACACAAAGTGAGCCTATCCTCGCTTTTTAAATATTTAGTTGTAACACATGTATTGTAATCCTACACTCCTTGAAAACAGGAAATACTTTTTATCTGATTTAAGCAGAATACTGGTAAATGGATTTATTTTATTCTTTTCTTTTATAAAACAATACTATATTATCATGTTCTTTTCTTAATTACATACTTTGTTCAAAGCTCTTTTTGTCCATGTTATTATCATTCTTATTACAAACTTTCCTACAAGCATCGCTTTACTTTAGTTAATTTTCCTTTGAAATTGCCTCTATTATTTTTTACCTATATGGCAATTTTTCTTCTGAAATGAAGCAACAAAAAACATATTTCTTAATCTGATACAAGACAAGATTTGCAAAATAATTAACAATGATAATACTCATCTTCCTCCCTATCATCATAGGCGAAATCAGAACTGAATTAGTCTCTTTCTTGATCTTTTTGAGCTTCTTTTCCTACAACTTCTTGTAGAGGAAGAATCTAAAAACCAACGAAAAGCAACATCAAAAGCACAACCGACAGGAAATTCACTTTTGATCCGGTTTGTATTTCGTCTTTGAAATTTCTAGTTTGAAGGTAGATTCATACTACACTCACTCGATAGGAGGTGAACCCACTTTTTCTCAGTTTCGCTGGCATAAATAAATACCACGATAAAAACATAAAATCAGCGTCTTACAGACTACACGAGGTCACTTAGATTGAATCTAGTACCAATTCTGGTAACCGATGCAAAACAATTCAGAATACTGAGTAGGAGTCAAATTAGCACACGTAAGTCTAGGCATTCTCTCTCGGCATCTATACTCCAGATTTTCAGCCTTGACATCTTACTCAGCTTTTTTCAAGTTTTTTTACTTTTCCCTCAGTTTTCCTAGTTTTGCACCTTGACTTCTCCTTATATATTATTTAAGTTATCTAATGGATGACTATAACCCCATTTACTTTATGATATTTTTTGCATTTGATTTATTCTCCTTTTTTTCATATATTGATAACGTATAATAAATTTCTCAAAAATAAAATTTCATAATAATAAAGACATAGCCTACAGCCGTTTAGTAGAATTAAGTCACCACAACAAAACCCATCAAAGGAGGCTATAGAACCATGTCTGATAAAATTATACAGCTAAATGAAGACTTAATAAAGCATGATTTAAAAGATCTTGTCCGTAGTAGTGTCGAAGAAACCTTAACCTATATGGATTTTCCTACGCAGCATTGGACTCGGATTCGAACAAACAACACCATTGAGCGCCTCAACCGTGAGATCAAACGCCGAACAAAAGCAATCAGCGCTTTCCCCGATGGGCAGAGTGCTCTGATACTCGTATGTGCCAGACTGCGCCATGTAGCAGCAACGAACTGGGGAGCCAGACGTTACATGAACATGGATCACCCTTTCAAAGCATAGGATGATCTGCAGTCTGATATCATAGCCGGTTGACTGCCGGCTACCAAATGGCTAGATTTGTTTTTGCGAAAGAACCTTGACGCTATCCTTGAATTCTGGTGTATATCGTTTGTTTGCTACTCCTTTTGGCATAAAAATCATCCCTCTTGTTTTCAGTATATCATACTGTCTAACAAATGGGATGCAGTTCACATCAAAACGTTTATCATTTAATATTTTCTGTAACAATTCCATATCTTCTTTCAAATGCGGTTTTAACATTTCCACGACTTGATAAGGTGTTTTATGCTTATATGCTTATATCCTTCTATGCTTTCTCCGAACATATCCATGCTGTATAAATCATCATAGTGGTCTAAAAATTTTTTGAAATTTCAAATACTGGATAAACTCTTAGACATGGTAAAAATCAGACGCTTGTATATTCTCTCTACTGATATAGTCTGTGATATTTCTGCGACTGTTCTAACTTAATATATCAACTATAAAAAAGAAGTAGAAAACCCAACTTTCTACTTCTAATCCGCTAATATTGAAATTAGAAATTCAATACATCCTTTATCATCTTTCTGACAATTTTATCCAAATGATCTAAGCGCCAATCTGGGAGATTATATTTGGGATGTTTCTGAAATTCAAAATCCAACAAATCTATAAGCACTTTTCTTGTATCACTTGTTAGGCACATAGCAGCACTTCTAACCCATGAGTCTGCTAGTCTAGGTCCTCTCTGCTCCAGATAGTTATCTATATTTTCGAATTGTTCTTCCTCTGCATATGGTAGTAAAGAAAGATTGTGATCAAAAAGCGGTGCCATATCCACAATTTCCTGGGTTCTGTTATTTACAATAAATCCAAAATTGTTTTTGTGCCTGTCTTCGTTTAATATAACAGCATCAATAACAAACATTCTTTTTGCCTTTTCTTCCAAACCATATTTAGACATATTCTGTAATACCTGTCGTAAAGTTGTATTACCTTTATCTATTGCAGCATATGGAAGAAATCCATATTCCTCTGATGTAAATATAGGACATATCGAGCATATCCTTCCACCTACACTACGTAAATCATAAGGAACAAATTCACTTGTAAAAGCTTTTATGATCTGTGTTGCGTAGAATTCTGAATAAGGCTCTAGTCCAGCATTTCTCGCTCCACTACTTCCTCGCTTTAGCAACTTTATATTTTCACGCTCTCTTATCCAACATTTAGCGAAACTCCCATCGGTACCATACTCAGGACTTGTGGTAGATAATTCTCTTCCATGCAGCCCGCCCTCAAAAGCTGTTTTAGCTATAACCTCATTAAAATCATGAGTATATAATGAGACATCTTTCCATGTTAGATTGCTATTTGTTGGCTTAACCCAAAAAGTATCAATCAGAGAAAGAGCATGCGATATTTGCAAAAACCCCAATATGGTATCGCAACCGCTCAAACGCAATAGTTCTTGAATATTTTCTCTGTGCTTTGGAGCACGCCTGCTGGAAATAAACGTTTCTAAATTATCAATCCAATCAGGTGCGTTCCAAAACACCTCGTCAACTGTTATGGTGTCAAACTTTTCATCAACATGAAAAGTTGCTAGGACTTCATCTTTATTTAGCAAGACGAAATGGTGGTCAGTATCATATAGAAGTTTATTCATACAAATCACCTCAAAATTTTATTGTTTTTTCATTGAAAATACAGTGGTCTTAATCCTGTTGACTCAGACAACAATTTTTGCTCTAAGCATAGCTGGCAAAATCATCTATCTTATCTCTAAAAACAGGATATATCCCCTTGGGATATTAAGAATTTTACGCATATGTTGTACTCACCGTAATTCTCTCATGTATTATAGAACAAACTATAGAAATTACTTTCTCCTTAGGTATCTATTCAAAAGACATAGGTTTGAGTATTTGATTATATTGGCTGCTAAAATCATTTTTCAACTCTTCGATTGCCATTTGGGCATCATATGTGTGGTATCCTAACCAACAGTAATTCATAGTTTTTCCATCAGCAATTCTGAAAATTTCTTTACTGGATTCTCCAGTGTAATAATGCCAATAGCGATAGATATAACCTATCCAATAAAGCACTTCCTTATCATAAGTTTTCCCGTAATCTAATTTTACTTCATCCTCTAATTCTTCTAAGATATATTCTTCTCCCGCCCACTGCAAACGATCATATAGAGAATCTA
This sequence comes from Anaerotignum lactatifermentans, assembly GCF_014982935.1. Taxonomy (NCBI): domain Bacteria; kingdom Bacillati; phylum Bacillota; class Clostridia; order Lachnospirales; family Anaerotignaceae; genus Anaerotignum; species Anaerotignum lactatifermentans. Next base: position 3,724 of record NZ_JADCKK010000056.1, read on the forward strand.
ATGATTCAGCCACTTTGCTCTGCATAAAGGCACGGATAAAATTCTCAGACGAATATCCCTTCTTCAAACTTAACTCAAATAGTTTTCCTTGTATATTACAAAGTTGGAGTTCATAACTTTCTAGTTTCATTTTCATTAGCCTCCTCAGACAAGATTTCATCAAAGAATAATCCTGTTCTTCGATTCTTTTTGCATATATCGTTAGCGAGGTTAATTCCTTCTTTTCTTTGTTGGCTGCTTTTTTCTACCATATATTGACGCTCTTGCTTAGAGAGTTTCATTTTGTCAATTACTTTTATTTGGCTGCACGCTTTTTCTGTAAGAGCAACAAATTGCCTTCCAAGATTCAGTGCCGACAGGCTTTGTATCAACGCTCGATCTGTAATCTGTCCTTCAAAGAATTGTTCCAATACATAGAACATTCTGTCATTGGCAATATATCCTATTACCATATCATAGCCTCTGGTCATATTTTGGTATTTTTTAAATAGTTCAGAATCTTCATAACCCTCCATTTTACCCCTATGATATGCAACTAAAAGTGCCCAGTCTAAATCAATATCTACTTCAAGGACCTTTAGACCAGACAGATCTACATTTAAGATATAAAAAATCGCATCATCATTGTTGCAGATCAAGGTGAGTGGCTGAAGGAATGTTTCTCCCATATAGAAACCACTTCCAAAGTCACAACGTATACGGCTTATTGGCTTGATATCACCGCTAATACCACCTTTAGAACCATGGTATAGAATTAGAGAGTTTTTATTATACTTATGATTATTTCGATAGTTTGCAATGATTCTATCAATTTTTTCTTTTATTATATTTTCCATAAAAACCTCCAAATCTATCATTTAGTTAATTATATATCTTTCCTTGTAGTGTGCAAACAAAATATAAAATAGATAATATGTAGAATATAAGAGAAGAAAAAGGTACGTCAATCGAGTAACATCTGCTTGTTTTCCAACCTTTAGCGCATAAAATCTTTGCCCTCCTAGGCAAGCAGATCGACACCTACCGCAAACTGAAACCTGTCTATGACCGATACAAGGCATCAAAGGACAAGGAAAAATTCCTGCGTGGGTTTGAAAGCGAGATCATCTTGTTTGAGGCGGCAGCCTGGGAGATAAAGAAGGTCGGACTCACAAAACTGCCTTCGGCCGAAAAGCTGAAAGCGAAGTTAGATGGACTCGCCGCCCGCGAGACCGCTCTGCAAGAGGAGCTTCGGAAAATACAGCGGGAGGAAAAGGAATACGATGCGCTTCAGCAGAATGTTAACAGCCTTTTGAAAAAGTTAAAAAAAAAGAAAATAAACTAGAATTAACATGAGGCTGCCCCAAATATTCTGTGAGGGTTCCATTTGGTTTTACTTTATTTTTAAATAGTGAGGTTCAATTTTTTCCAAGAATGCCGTATCTTGTTCTTCCCGAATACTTAGAGCTGTCAGATCAATGGGTAAATCAATTGTTTCCCCTAACTTCTCCGTAACCTTTTTTAACGAATCTTCTATTTCTTGTGAGTATTTTGTATAGATAATTAATATATCTATATCATGATGAATAAGATTAGGATTTATTGCAGAGCCAAACAAATATGCGGATTCAAATGGATCAAAGAGTGAGATTTGTTCTTTGATAAGTTCTAAGATGTTATTCTTTGATTTCATGAATATATCTGTAAAAATCATCCATCGTCAATAAGGTTACTTCCATTTTTTCAGCCAGAGAATATGCTTGATGTGTAATACAACTTTCTCCATTCCAGTTATGCAGATTTACAATGACAGTATTTTCTTCAGGCGTTAGTTGTCTTAGGAAGGCTTCACTTAAACAATATTCATAAATAAAAATCATCTTCCGACCCTGTATGAATATTTCTCTTAAATTTGTATTAGTCAAAAACTCAAATTCGATTTTTCGTGACCGAATGTATTTCAATGCAAAATTTAGACTTTCCAAACGAACGTTTGCATTTCTAAAGCACTTATAATCGTGGTACATTTGCCTCAATTGAGGAGTATCATCTAAAAAGATAGAATTTATTGCTCCATTTTCATTAACATAGATACATGGGTGTTCCACACCTAGAACTATTCCCTCAAACTTATCTTCATCAATTAATTTTCCAATTAGAAGTTCCAAAGACTCTGTGGATGGAATGATAGATTCGTTAACAGGAACTACGCCAAACATCGAATCAATTTCCGGAGGGAAAAGAATCTTTCTAGTTTTTTCGGCATCATCACGAGTTATTTCGAATTCTTCCACATGAGCAATAAACTGTCGAATATATTCTAAGTTTGAATATTCTTTAGTATTATTACTCTGAAATAAGCCTAAATTTGCAGAGAATAAAAGTTTAAGTTTTTTGTTATTTTGTAAGACCTTAACTTCAAATTTGTCCCAGAGAGCTTTGTTTTCCTGCAAATAATAGTTTTCATATATAGATTTATTTTCTTCAAGCAAAGGTGCTACTTCTTTTTTAAGTTCCTCAAAATTCATAAATTTTTTGCTAAACAGTCTCTCAACTTCTTCTCTTCTGATTTTCTTCCAGCCTAAAACTTCTTCAGGCGTAAATGCATGGTTTTTATCAAAATTTGTGTGACAGTTTGGGCATAATAAAACCAAATTTTCAAATGTATTGTCTGCCGTTTCACAGTAGGGGTCAATATGTGCTTTTTCAATGATATCTCCATTTTCGCAAAATAAATCCTGCTGACATGCCGGGTTCATGCACCTACCCATTGATTCTGCATATAATCTTTTTTTTACAACTTCGGCTATATATCTGCTACTCATGGAAAGCTCTCCTTTGCTTACTATTTTATTGTCATTGTATTGGACACCATATAAAAACATCTATATCGCATTAATGGCATGACAGAACTACTTGTATATAGAACTGGCGAATCAAATTTTGTAATTTGCTGGTAAACTAATTATATCAGAAGTTCTTATTTTTACAACAAAAAAGGAGCACCGCTACCAAACCACTTTGATCCGATGACGGCGCTCCTATATTGCCTAAAGGTAAAATTCAGCATTTTTGCTATGCAGAAACAAACAGCCTCTCCACATGGGAAATCATACTGCCCCTACACTGGAAAACCGCCACAGCCGGTTTCTTTGCCCATTTTGAACCCTAATTCCCACACTTTTTGGTGCGGCGGGAAAGATAGTGCGGACAGGACACCACCACTGCCCGGAAGCTCTGCTTGCAGGGATGGATGCATCCTTTGCAGAGCTTGTTATACTGACGCCTCACGTTCTCGCCCAGGAAGAACGCCCATTCCAGACGCCATTTCTTGCTCCGGCTCATAGGTCGCCCAGCTCCGGGGGGCTTCTTCTACAGGGCAGGCTTGTCCGGGTCTTTCCGCTCCCCACACTCCCGTTTCGCATCCTCCATCCGCTCCCGGATGGAAGGCTTTCTCTCTGGCGTGGTCCTGCGCGCCTCGGCCTGGGCTTTCTCCAATTCTTCACCACGGCGGCCGTTGTTGATGATCCCGTCGATCATCCCATAGTCGTCCTCCAAGGTCATTTCCGCCGTGTGCAGCGAGTTTTCCGGCTCCACAGGGACGGACACAATTTGCCCGTTGATGCTGGCGAACAGTTCCGACCGCTTGAATTGTTCGGTGTACTTCTGGATCATGTCCGAGGGCAGGGACGCGAAACTCTCCGGTCCCAGGCCCACCACTAGGAAGGTGCCCACCACAATGTCGTAAATCTCCCCATGTTCGTCCCGGAGGGAACGGTTCAGGTCCAGACCGATGAGCTTTCCTTCATCGTTCAGGACCAGCCCCGCCGGATCGTCAAAGGGATAGGAAGCGGCAATATCGCCGCCCACCTCCACTTGTAGCGCATGGAGGTCGGGGGTGATCTCCTTCACATAGGGCTCCTTCATGGGCTCCACCACCAGAACAGTCAGCTTCTCCGGTGCGGTATGTTCGGAGGTGTTTCCGTTGGGGATGGCAAAGGCGCGACTTCCGTTAGCCATGATAAGATACTTCCCGTCCTCCGTCTCGTGGTGGAAACCGTATCCGGCCGCCTGGAACCGCTCATATTCATCCTGGTTCATGCAGTCCAGCTTGGAGGTCAGGTGGTTCAGTTCGTCAAGGTTTGCGTACTCGCCCAGCAGGTCATAGAGCCCGTCCACATAGCAATCGTAGTCCGTGATGAACCATTCCTCATAGGTCTGCTCGAAGTCATCCTTCGCGCCGATGCCAATGCGCTCAAAGACCTTTTTCAGTTCCTCCAGCGTGGTTGGAAACTTCACCCATTCGCCCACAAGGGCGCCCTCGTTGTACTTGCCCAGGTTGGTGATGCAGGCGGCAAAGGGATAATCTTTGTCATAGTCATAATGGGGCATAGCGACACCTCCTTATCGCTCCGGCGCAGGCTTTTCCCGATGGGGCTACACCTTACTTTGATTGGCACATTCCTTCCTGCTCTGTTCCAGCCGTTCCTTGATGGAGGGCTTTTTCTCTTTCTGCAGGTTCTTTGCGGAGAACTCACGAAAAGCTGCCTTGATGACGTCGGCATCCCGCCCCTTGAAGAACACCAGGTAGCGGGGTATCTCGCCGCTGGTATCCTTTTTCAGTGTGAAGTCAATGCCGTATTTCTTGGCGGTTGCGGAAAAGACCCGGATGTTCTGGTGGGTGATCTCGATGTTGGAAACACTGGTGTTGTGCTTCATAAGCTGCCGGAGGGTCTGCTTTCCATGGTGCAACTTGGCCTTGTAGCCGGTCACTCCTTTTTGCATCTCGTCCAGCACTTTTTTCATAGCCTGTTGCAGCATCCCGGCGGAGAGCTTGGTGGTCTCCACACAGAGGGCAACGGTGCGCTGTGTGACTTCTTCCTGCGTGACCTATCATCTTCTTTCTCTGCTGCCGTAGAGGTCGTGGTTCACCAGGGACGCATAGTAGCTGTCGATGGTGGCCGGAGCGTTATACAGGGTAGCCAGCAGATATTTCTTGATATTGTGGACATAGGTGGTGTTCTCCCGCATACGGTCCAACACATACTCGATGTGGGAACTGTTCAGCTTCAGAAACCGAGATTTGACCACTTCTGCCGGATAGTCGTCCCCGGCAATGCAGATCGTCTCCCTGCGGGAACAGACAGTATCCACCATGAGCTCCACCAGCTCATTCAGCATATCCCGCTCCATCCGGTCATCCCGGCATAGATAGTCATACTCGATATTCTCCAAAATCAGCTCCCGATAACTCTCTCGCTCCCACATCCAGTCCCGTCCGGTCCGTTTGACCCCTGCGGGGGCTTGTGGGCTTGATTGGATAGGATTTGATCCTTCCGTACCTTTTGAATCAGTATTTTGTTCTTCAGGATTTCTTTTCTCTTTATTTAATTGTGGCTGGTTTTCCAGACATGGATTACCCATATCCGAGTTTTCCGTATCTGGCTCGTCCTCACACGGCTGGCCCGTGTCCGGGGGATGGGGCGTCTCATAGATGACATACTCCACATCCACGATCTTGCCTTTGCTGTCCCGCAGACGGTTGCGGACTATGTACCCGACGTGCTCCAGTTCCTTCAGAGCTGATCCAATGCTGTCCGTGCCCTCCTTGCAGATTTTGCAAGATCCCTGGTGGTGTAGTTCCAGTCCTCCAGCAAGGACAGCATCATGGTGAGCAGCCCTTTGGATTTCAGCGACAACCCCGCGTTTCGCAGGTGATGGTTGGATATCACCGTATAGTCACAGGTTTTCTCAATGCAAAATACCGCCATCATATCACCTCCTTTCGGCGGTCTGAAAAAGTGTTAATTTTTAGAGAAAAGGCGGCCTCTATGCCGTTTGGATAGCTTGGAGGGAAAACCTATGGGCGGCAGTATTGGGGCTGGTTGTAGAAGTAAAAAACATAGGATTTTCGGTCTCTTTCGGTGTGGTCAAAAAAGATAAGCCAACCTTTGTTTATCAGTACAAAGATAAAGCTAAACAATAAATGCAAAAGCTATGAGTGGTATTTTCACTCATAGCTTTTGCATCATGTTCATGATATTCACTTACATTCTGTCTGAGTTTCTCAAGTGAAAAGCACATTGAATCTGAATGTTATTCATGTTACCATAATAGCGATTCCAAAATTAGAATGCCTGTATCATGACTAAGATAACAGATGTTAAACAACAAAATATTCTAAAAATTCCAAATTTCAGCGCACATATATAGACAAAAGGAGGAATTGGCATGACAACAGATAATACGCATGGGTTTAGAAAAGCTGTAACAATTTTTATTGATATTCTTGGTTCGCAAGATAGAGAGAACTTTGATGAATGGTATAAGATAATGAGGATTTTCGCTGATACCATAACGCGTGAAAAATCGTATGATGCAGCTCATCCGCACACGGTTTATAAGAGAGAAATACATGTATTTTCAGACTGTGCATATATCATTTATGACTATAAATTAGGTATTGAAGAATGTCGAAAAAACGATGATGAGCTCATGTGTATCGCTTGTTATAATACTGAAAAAGTGCTGTCGGAATTCCTTCGCAACGGTTTTCTTATCAGAGGTTCACTTACATTTGATGATATTTATTATGATCCGGATCATAATATTTGGTTTGGACCGGCAATGAATCGATCTTACTATTTAGAAAGTAAAGTGGCCAAGTATCCACGTGTTATAATTGATCCCCGATTTGCAGATAGACTCGCAGAATATAATAACAAAAAATACGGAAGTTGTGAAATAAATGGTAGTATTCTAAAAAAAGATGAGGATGGTCTTTATTATATCCACTATTTAAATAGTTACCAATTAGGTTTTAATCGTATAGAAAACTTAGACCTCGAGGATAATGTTCTGTCTTTGTGTCGAGCAGAATTATTAAAAAATAGAGTGACACCTGAATTACAGAAATCGATAAATGAAAAATACGAATGGCTTAAAAAATATATTTTAGATTCGAGACCGTATGATGACCTTTTTATAGAATTTGGTAATGAATCTAACTGAAGGACATTAACAGATTATTGTTTCTTTTTAGAATTCATATAGCCTCGCTTGATTATTGTAGGACAGCTTTGGCTGAATTCAAATCATAAGGGGTCCTCAGGAATTCAATCTGAGGACCTCTTATGATCATTCAATTTTGTCGTCCAGTCCCTCCATCTTCAGCCACTCCCTCAAAGGACTTCCTAGAGATGCAGATCATGTTGCGATGCAGATCGTCTTGAACAATCCGGAGTTGGCGAGTTTATGGACCGTAGCGCAGCCGATACCGAGAATGGTTGCGATGTCATTCACGGTGTATGTTCTGCTTTGGGGCGTTCCTTTTTCGTTGGGTGTGTTGGTGCTCATAAGATTATCCTCCATCTGTACTAATAGCATTTTGAAATAGCCCCTGGAAGCCCTCTGTCTCAAAGGGTTCCTGCTAATACCTTGCTAATACGACATTTGAAAAGCCGTTGTAAGGTAGCATATTTTAGGGGAATTTGTGCAAATTGACCTGCCTCCAGGCAGCACAATTTACGAAGAAATAACACGGGAAGATATGATATGAACAATTTACGAAATGGTACGACGTACTCCTAAGCGGAAGGACTGTCGTTCGAATCCATTCTGATTAGCAAAAATTTTATCAGGAAATCTTGAAACCAAGAGCGCCGGAAAATCTCCGGCGCTCTTGATTATTTGATTGGGAAACTACAACGCTTCATAAAACTCTTTTTGAAAATTCTGCGCACACTCTTTTCGGCAGGAGTCAATAACATGTCCGTACCGTTCGGTAATCATTTCGGCTTGGGCGTGTCCGGAATCTCCTTGCACCGCCTTGATATTTCCGCCGGTCAGAATCAATTTATATGTGATGCTGCTGTGGCGCAGGCTGTGAAAGGTTACTTTGGGAAGACCTAATGCAAGAAGCTGCTTTTCCAGCATTCTTGGGAGTGCCTCTTCTTGCAATGGTCTGCCTGAAGAATACCGAAGGATCAGATCCGGTACATTCTTTCCACAAGGACTCTGCTCCTTTTTCCAGTCCCGAAACAGGTCCATTACATAAGGCGGTAGGTAAACGGTACGGATACTGGATCGGGTTTTCGGACGCTTCAAAACAATCACTGTTCGTCCCGCATCAAACACGGCAGGAAATTGATAGAGAATATCGTTCCGGTCCAACGCTTGAATTGCGTCCTTCCGCACTCGTTTCAGCGTTTTATTGATGAAAATAGTGCCGTTTTTGAAATCTACATCATTCCAAGTCAACGCCAGGATCTCGCCTTTACGCAGAGATCCTGCAAATGCGAGATGAACTGCAATCCCAAGTAGCGAAAATCCGCTGCTCTGCAATAACTTCTTGATTTCTTCGTTGGACAACATTTCCATTGGACAAGGAAATGATTTTGGAAGTGTCGCTTTATGAAATGGATTTCGGTCTACGTATTCCCAAAGCACCGCTTGCTCAAATGCGCTATGCAGTAATTTATGGACAGAGGACAGTATTTGAGGTGTCATGTTTTGCTGATTTCTCATCTTGCTGTACAGTGCAGCAATCGTTTTAGGGCTGAATTCTGTCAGCTTCATGTCTCCGAAAGCCGGCAGAATATGGTTTTGAATTAGAGCCACATGATTGGTATACGTGGAATAGGACCAATGAGCCCGTCCATAAAGCTCTATATACTCCTCAAGAAGCTCCGCCAGATTGTCGGCATGGCTCTGTAACCTTTCCTTCTGTTTTGCTTGTACGAGTTCAACTTGTTCTTTTCGATGCAGCGCCGCTTCATAAGAATGATAGGTTTCCCACCGCTGCTTCTTCTTTCCGCCTTCGTATGATGTGTAGACCACACTAAAGCTTTTATTTCGTTTCACAATGGATGCCATGATAAATTCCTCCTTTTCAAAATTTATCATAGCAGTTCTGTATATCAAAAAGGAAAGCATCGCTCAAATACGATACCGTTTTGATTGATGAAATGAGTGATGTGTGGTATAATAAAAATAATGATTGACCCAGTGAGGTGTTACATGAGAAACCAAAAGCCTCCTTTTGAAATTACCAATCAAATGATTGACTATGTGGCGGAAATTGCGGAACTGGTGGGGAAACTATCGGCGGTATCTTCGCTTTCCGCCAATCCGACGCTGCGGCGCAGCAATCGGATTAGAACCATCCATGGGTCTCTAGCCATCGAGCAGAATGCCCTTTCTTTGGAGCAGGTGACTGCTGTGTTGAATGGTAAGCATGTCCTGGCTCCACCCAAGGATATTGCCGAGGTCAAGAACGCCTACGAGATTTACGAGCGGCTTGATGAACTCGATCCTTATTCGGTGGAAGATCTGCTGACTGCCCACGGCATTATGACTCGAGGCTTAGTAGAGGAATCCGGAATATTCCGAACACGACCTGTGGGCGTGGTAGACAACGAAGAGCATGTCCTGCATTTTGGCACGCTTCCACAGTATGTCCCGGATCTGGTCATGGAGTTGCTGGATTGGGCAAAGACCAGTGAGGTACACATGCTGATCCGCAGCTGTGTGTTCCACTATGAACTGGAACTGATCCATCCCTTTGCCGATGGAAATGGGCGTGTGGGGCGACTGTGGCACACACTGCTGCTTTCCAAGTGGAATTCAGCGTTTGCCTGGCTCCCGGTAGAGTCTATCATCCATGACCGGCAACAGGAGTATTACGAAGCCATCAATACCTCCAATGACGCGGGAGAACCTACGCTATTTATCGAGTTTATGCTCTCAGCCATCAAAGCATCGCTTGTAGAAGTGATTAACACAAGCAGAGGAATGAGCGATGGTAAGATGGATAAGGTCACACTCCGTTGGAACAAAATTCAGGAGTATCTCAAAACTCACGACTATATCATGAACGCCGATGTTCGAGAATTGTGCGGGGTGTCGGCGGCTACAGCAAATCGGATTCTTACGAACTTAGCAACCAAAAATAAAATCAAGAAATACCATGAAAACGGGCATTGGATCTATAGAATAGATTAGAAAAACCGTTATTTACCAAGAAAGGGGATTAATATGAAAATTCCTGTTGATATCCAAATTGATTTTCTTTGGGGTGAACAACATTTCAAGAAAGATGATTGGGGACCAATCACCTATATTGTAGGTGCTAATGGAACTGGTAAAAGCATATTTGCCGAGAAATTAAAACAACAACTTGGGCAAAATGGGCTTAAAGTGAGATATTTTAGCGCAGATCGTATTGCCAATTTGGCGGGTAAGTGGGATGCAATTGGTGGACAATTTGCTTATGACAAATTGAGTAAGGGCCTCGATATCGATAGTTTTGATACATATAGAGTAAAAGCAGAGCAACTTGGACAAAGCGTTGATGCTCTAATTGAACTCAAAGACAAACTTGACCTTCAAATTAAAGTTGAAAGTATACTGTCTGATATTTTCAAAAAAGAACTCATATTTCATGAAAATGCAGGATTTCTTAATGTTTTAGTTTCCGATAAAAAAACGGATACACCTTATGACCTAAAAAAGAGCGAAAGCCACGGCCTTAAAGAAATCATCACTCTATTAACTTTTATCTATAACGATGACTATAATTGCATTATACTTGATGAACCCGAACTTAATCTTCATCCCCAATTTCAACAATTTATTTTGCAGGAAATAAAAAAGAATGCTGGAGATATTAAAAGTGGGAAGAAGATTTTTATCATTTTAACTCATTCCCCATATATGCTGGATATCAACAACTCCGATGATTTGTTGAATTATATTGTGTTTCACAAAGAGGTAATACCTTCTTTCATTTCTAGTTATGAATTTGATACATATCAATTAGAACGTCTTAATCGTCTTTTAATGCGAATTAACACAAATCATAAAACTTTATTTTTTGCATCTTCTCCGGTATTTGTAGAAGGTTACATTGATCAACAATTATTAAACCTTATTGAGTATAAGCGTGATATTCCTTTAGGGGCAGAGGGAGTATCCATTATTGATGTCGGTGGCAAAGATGAAGTAGACATCATGTTTACTTTATGCCAGAAATTAGGAATCTCTGCAAAAGCTATTGTTGACCTTGATGCTTTATTCGAAGGGAAAATACGACAAACAATTGCAAACCTTCCTGAGTCTAGCAAATATCTTGCTGAACAAGGACAGAAAGAACTCATGGCTATTATCGGAGAGTTGCAGACATTATCGGGCGAAATTGCTGATTTCCTTATAACTTTTGACCTTTCATCTTTGAATAATCCTTCTTCTGAATTTTCCGATTTTCTTGCCACTCTCAAGAAAGTTCATGGAGAACATGCATTAAAAATCAAAAGAAGGTTAACTTTTCTCGCGGTTCAAAGAATATCAGATGAAATCTCCCAATATATTAATGACGCTTATAGAATTAAACTTTCACGAGCAAAAGCTTTGGCAACATATGCTATTAACTGCTTTGAATTATCCAATGTCTATGTTCTAGCAAAAGGGGAAATTGAGAACTATTATTCTACTTATATTGGAAATCAATATGTAATTGCCGATAGCAATAAAACAGATTACTTTTTAGCGGAATACGACTGTATAAGTGCGCTCCCTCAAGAACAATTATTGGCAAAATATCCAGACCTTGTTGAATTGCTCGATAAACTATGCCCTATAACAACTGTTGATATTAAGCGCATGGTAGCAATTAAACTTAGCGATTGGATACATGCTGTACAAAGTTTGTTCCGCATAAATAATTCTATTACAAAGGAAACTATTGAAACACACCCTAAAACCCAATGGAACGCATATAAACGAATTATTGATCTTATTGATTTTGTCTCTGATCAGAAGACAAACACTTTCGTTTGTAGATTTCAAATAAAGTCACGATTGCTTAAAAATTGTGATACTATCTATGAGTTTACACAGGATACCGTTCCTGCGCGGTTTTTATTATAACAATGAACAGCCGCTTATCTTCCTAAATTTTTTGTCGTTTACAATAAGCGCGAAGCTACCCAAGTCACGCACGAAGCCCGGAAAACCTGTCTACATCAGGCTTTCCGGGCTTCGTTTACATTAGTGGCGCTCTGATACTAACCTGTCCGAAATAACAATGTAATCCGAAAATTGGCGGAATATGTGATTCTTGAAATCAATACGGCAGGCAAAAAAGAAGTGTTACTATTCAGATCAGCAATAACAAAATCTCTAAATACTGGTTATCTGCCTTAAATAAACTAACAATTGCGAATTAAAAGCTATCCTGATCTTTTATATTAGATCAACGAAGCCATTGTCAATTTATCAGACGCCATATAAAAAAACTTTTATGACCCTTGACTAGGTAACAGAAAATAGATACCCCCATATCCTAATTCCATGCAACGCTAGAAGGATAACTAAAATGCTATATCTCCGATTTTCAAATTTTCAACAGCTATTCGGAAGGTAATATACATCATCAATACCATAGAATCACTAATTCCTACATATCAAAGATTAAATTTTTTCCAAGCGATACTACTTTGTTAAAGACCGTATATCGACTAATTTGAAGCCATAGAAAATACCATCCATAACTAGACGTAAGTCTATGGTAAACCGAGTATTATGTAGGAAAATCGACATCCAGAATAAATCAATATCTTAATCAGCACTTTGCTTTGAAAAACTAGCTTCACCATCCCATTTCTTTTGGGTGTTTGGTTAAAACCGGTAAAAAACTGCCTATTATTAACCTACCATCCCTTAATAGTATATAGAAATTAGATGATACTAGTTTCTATATTTTCTTCTCATTTTATTTTCATACGAAAACCTTTAAAATTGGCTTTTTAATACGTTTCTAAAAACTCATTCTAAAATCATATCTGGTAATTAATACACAAAAATATTTAATTTATCTCTAAAAGCAGCTAAGGTACAAAAAGCCAGAATGAATCAAACATTTTTGTGTTTATCATTCTGGCTTATCTACTTCTGGTAACATATGCCCTTTTTGAAAAGAAAATTTCAAATAATCTTGATTACTATAACATTTATTTGAATTAAAATTTGAAATCTCATCGCTGATAAAAGAAGAAAAAACATCTCGTATCCCCTGCGCATAGTTATCTTCGTAAAGGGATAATACTAAATTCTGATAAACTCTTCCAATATCAGTTTCTGACGGAACTCGATATCTGCATTCCTTTACCGTATCAAAAGACCCCTCCGAAATATGATAATCTTCAATCACTTCATCCGAAACCTGTTCTAAACTTAAGCAGTGATTCATGGGCGCCGCTTCCAACTGATACAAAATATCGCTAATTGTAAAATGCTTCACTACGTCCTGACGGTGATTTTTTGTTTTTCTTGCAATATATTCAATCAATGTACAGACATAAAATACATCATCTTGTAAGTATTGCTCTTTCATTTTACCACTCCTTTTATATCAGAAATATTATGTATATGTTAGACATAATTATATCGAATAAATAATCTACCTTCAACTATCTCCGTTCAGTTCTGTAGCCCCATTATTGTCTGTTCACCCTTCATGAATGCCAAATAACTTCCTATACTTTAACATAATTGTCAATACAAATCATGTACTTATAAAGAGCCATATCATTTAGATTGATATACAATTTATTTTATTACAGATAAAAATTTACTTTCAGCATCTTTTTACCGTTTCTCAGTACCCCATATTGCAAAATACTTTTTCACTTTTCTCTACAGTATGACAATATGTAGTTTTGGCACATGGATCCTTTTCATCCGATACATAAATACAAAAACGCTTTTTATCCTTAAACCGTCTATCTGTTTTTTCAACAGACAAAAATCAATCATTACAAGTTCAGATTAAACAAAGACAAAACTATTTACTAAAAAAGAAATGAACTGCACCCCATTTGTTAGACAGTATGATATACTGAATAACAAGTGGGGTGATTTTTATGCCAAAAGGAGTACCAAATAAACGATATATACCAGAATTCAAGCAACTGGTGGTAGAAACGATGCGGGAAGAAGGTCTAAGTCTCAGTGAAACCATGAGAAGATTTAATATCAACTGTCTCGGTATTATTAAGCGCTGGGAGCGCATCTATCTTGAG
>NZ_JADCKK010000057.1:0-16472 GCF_014982935.1 Anaerotignum lactatifermentans
ATCGTTTCTACCACCAGTTGCTTGAATTCTGGTGTATATCGTTTATTTGGTACTCCTTTTGGCATAAAAATCACCCCACTTGTTATTCAGTATATCATACTGTCTAACAAATGGGGTGCAGTTCAAAAAGGAGAGGCGTCTTTTCATCAGGTATCCAGCACCAGATAATACAATGTGTGGTTGTCAGCGTCATAAACCGCTAAATCGAAGTTGAAGGAGCCGCGCTTCATAATGTTTGGCTTCTCTGCGGCTTGTGAATTCCGGTCTTTCAGCAGGTAATACCCCTTTTCGATGGGCGGCACAAAGGGTTCCTGTGTTTCGGGGTCATCAAGATAATTGCCGTACAGGAGCTGATTGACAGCTTCATCCGGTGGAAAAGCCTGCCATGTGCCGGCGTTTTCGATTTCTTCCAGCAAAGCATCGTCGGAAAACTGGATGATGGTACAGGTGGTGCCGTCGCCGTGGAATCCGTGGTCGTCATAGGTGGAAACCAATTCCCCTGCGGAAAGGTCTATGCCAGTGCCGAAAGCGGCTTTTCGCACAGCAGCGCTTTCCTCCGTATTTACAGGGGTCTGGAAGGTGAATAGAGCCAAAAAAAGCACAGTGATAGCACGGAAAAACAGCATAAAAATCCCTCCATTTCTGCAAGCTTTTAGGTATCCAGTTTGTAGTAGTATAACGTCCGGTTGTCTGCGTCATATACGCTGAGGGTGAAGTTATAAGAAGAATGCTCCAGCAGGTCTGGATTTTCCTTTGCCTGACTGTGGCGGTCTTCCAGCAGATAATACCCCTTTTCCATGGGCGGAATCAGCGGTTCTTCTGGGGAATCCTTCCCTGTGACGCAGGGATAAATGGCGTATTCGTCTGTGTAGACACCGTAAAGGAGCGTTTTTACCGTTTCATCCGGCGGAAAAGGCTTCCAGAGATTGGGCTGCTGCTGGATGCGCTGGAGAAAGGCATCATCCTCAAAGGTGATGACGGTACAGGATTTGCCGTCCCCTTGAAAACCGCTGTGGGTATCAAAAGACGACACCACTTCGCCGCCGGAAAGGCTGGTATGCAGATCTCTGCCAATGACCGAAGTGGGCTGTAAGCTGTAGCTGAGGATGAGAATGCTGGCTGCACAGGCAAAGAGCACCCCGTCCCGCAATGTATACCGCATAGGTTCACTTCCCTTCAGAAATTTCTGTTGGTTTCAAGTTTTCCATTTTTTCTTTCAGCTCTGCCACTTCTTTCTCCAACGCGTCCATGCGTTTTTTCTGGGAAAAGATATGGCTCACCAAAGCTGTGGATGCCAATGCCAGCAGAGGAGGCAGGATCAGAAGCATACCGCTCGTCAGCGGGATCATGAGAGCCAGTGCGAAAAATACCCCTGTACTCAGAAGAAACAGGAAAAAGCGAGAAGGAAAATCCATCATATCACCTCGTTTGATGTCTATATCGTTCCATGTCTTTTTTTCATCATAGCACAGAAGGCAGGGGATGTCTTTGCATTGGGCAAAAACATTTCTTACAATTCTCTTACTGCCTAGGACATCAGCTGCATTCTCGTAAATCCATATGATATTGTACAAGGGAGGTTTTTCCGGTATGGGAGGCTCACAATCATTTTTGCATTTCCCTTTCTGCAAATTTTTTATTTCACTTTATCATATATTTTCCCTTGGTTCAAATCCGCGGCAAAAGGGCACTTTTCTTGATTTTCTGCGGTTTTTGTGGTATATTATAAAATAACATGCCTATGGGCAGAAATAGCCCGTTTGTGCGTAGATAGTCATTTAAACACCCATCGGAGGAATGTAATATGGATATGAAACTGGAAATCGCAAAAAGCCTGTCCGCAGCCTGCGGCGTGGCAGCGGAAGAAATCGCGGCAGCCATCGAAGTGCCTGCCAATACAGACATGGGGGATTTTGCATACCCTTGCTTCAAACTGGCAAAGGTACTGCGTAAAGCGCCTCCTTTCATCGCCCAGGAAATCGGTGAAAAACTGGAAAAACCCGATTTCATCGCTGATGTCAAAATCGTTGGCGCATATATCAACTTCTTTATGGACAAGCATTTCTATACCAAAAAGGTACTGGAAACTGTTCTGACAGAAAAAGAAAACTACGGCAAAAGCGACATGGGCGCAGGTAAGACCATCGTTATCGACTACTCCTCTCCCAACATCGCAAAGCCTTTCCATGTAGGCCACCTGCGTTCTACTGTAATCGGTAACGCACTGTATCAGATTCACAGCCAGCTGGGCTACAAATGCGTAGGCGTTAACCATCTGGGCGACTGGGGCACACAGTTCGGTAAACTCATTGTTGCTTACAAAAAATGGGGCAGCAAAGAAGCCGTGGAAGAAAAAGGCATCCAGGAACTGATGCGCATTTATGTAAAATTCCATGATGAAGCGGAAAAAGCGCCTGAACTGGACGACGAAGCACGTCTGTGGTTCGTAAAAATGCAGGACGGCGACGACGAAGCCCTGACACTGTGGAAATGGTTCTATGATATCAGCATCAAAGAATTTGAACGTGTTTACGATATGCTGGGCGTTAAATTCGACGCATACACCGGTGAAAGCTTCTATAACGACAAAATGGCAGCCGTTGTGGACGAACTGAAAGAAAAAGGTCTGCTGGAAGAAAGCGAAGGGGCAATGATTGTCAATCTGGAAGATAAGAACATGCCTCCTTGCCTGATTATCCGTAAAGACGGCGGCACACTGTACGCAACCCGTGACATCACAGCTGCGCTGTACCGCAAGAAAACATATAACTTCGATAAATGTATCTACCTGACAGCTCTGGACCAGAACCTGCACTTTGCACAGTGGTTCGAAGTTATCCATAAAATGGGCTATGACTGGTACAAAGACCTGATTCATGTACCTTTTGGTCTGGTAAGTCTGGACAGCGGCAAACTTTCCACTCGTCACGGCAACGTGGTATTGATGGAAGACCTGCTCCATCAGGCAATTGCCGAAACAAAGAAAATCATCGAAGAAAAGAATCCTTCTCTGCCTGACAAAGAAGAAGTTGCGAAAAAAGTTGGTATCGGCGCCGTTATCTTCAACGACCTGTACAACACTCGTATCAAAGACGTTGTGTTCTCTTGGGAACGTATGCTGAACTTCGACGGCGAAACAGGTCCTTACGTACAGTATACCCATGCACGTGCATGCAGCATCCTGAAAAAAGCGGATGATTTCACAGCAGAAAACATTGACTTCAGCAAACTGGATGACGAAGCATCTCTGAATGTCTGCAAACTGCTGGAAGCATTCCCTTCCAAGATTGTGGACGCAGCAGCAAAACTGGAACCCTATGTACTGACAAGACATCTGGTTGCTATTTCTCAGGCGTTCAATAAGTTCTACCATGACAACCCCATCCTCAACAGCGAAGCAGAAGTGCGTCAGGCACGTCTGGCAGTTGTTGTGGCAGTGAAAACTGTTCTGGCAGCAGGTCTTGCGCTGCTGGGCATTGACGCTCCAGAACAGATGTAAGAAAAAAGGGGGCTGGGCGTTCTATGAAAAAGGTGAAACTGTTTTATAACCCGTTTTCCGGCAATAAAACTTTCAAATTTGACTTGGATGTCTGTATTGGCGTTTTCCAGTCCGCAGGCTATGAGGTGCATCCCTTCCGCACCATGCAGCCCGGGGACATCGAAACCCATGTGGCACAGATGGATAAAGATTATGATATTGTGGTGGCTTCCGGCGGCGACGGCACTGTGAATATCGTCCTCAACGCCCTGATGCACAACAATTTGAAGATTCCTCTGGGCATCATCCCTTCCGGCACAGCCAATGACTTTGCCACTTATCTGGGACTGAAAACAGGGGACTCCGAAGGGGCATGCCGTGTCATGACGGAAACCTCTCCCCGTAACGTGGATATCGGTCTGGTCAATGGGGAAACTTATTTCATCAATGTCTGCGCAGGGGGACTTCTGACCAATGTTTCCCAGACGGTAGACAAAGATGTGAAAAACGCTTTGGGAAATCTGTCTTATTATCTGAAAGGTATGGAACAGATTCCAAATTTCCACAAAATTCCCTTCCGCATCACTACATCTGATGAGGTGCTGGAAGAAGATTTGTATCTGTATATGATTATGAATAGCGCTGGTACCGGCAGCTTTACAAAGCTGTCACCGGAAGCATCCATTTCAGACGGCAAATTTGAATTCATTGGCATTCGGGCAAAATCCATACTGGAAATCCCTTCTGTGTTCCTGAAGATGCTGACAGGGGAACACATCAAGGATGAAAAGTCCATTCTGTATCGTCGGGACCATTATTTCAAGATTGAATGTCTGGACCCGGATTTTCAGATTATGGAATCCACAGTGGATGGAGAAATGGGACCCAAGATGCCCTTCACATTGGAGGTACTGCCCAAGGCTTACCCCATTTTTGGCAATTTTGAGAAAAAGAAACATGTTTCACGTGAAACACCATTGGCAAAGCTCAACGCTGTGGTGAAAAACGGCAAATAATAGCATGTCGTCAAAACCTCATTTCATGCAAGGTTTTGACGAGTAGGCAGAAGTGTGCAAGCCAGAAATTCTTTCGGGAGTTTCTGGCTTTTTTATGTTTCACGTGAAACACCATAGGGTTTGCTTGACACCCATAGGTTTGCTTGACACCCATAGGTTTGTTTGATACCCATGTTTCACGTGAAACAGGAATTTTACTGTCAAAATTGCCGAAGATTGCCCATTTTTCAAAAGAAATGTTTTTTTGCAACCCGCCATTTTTCTTTTCACCATAAAAAAATTGTGCTATAATACCCCATAGAAGATCGACAGAAAGGCGGGAAAACCACATGGGAAAAGTCAGAGTTATTGCAATCACCAACCAGAAAGGCGGTGTGGGAAAGACCACCACTGCCATCAATCTGTCTGCCTGCCTTGCTGCTGCGGGCAAAAAAGTGCTGACCATCGACGCGGATCAGCAGGGCAACACCACCAGCGGTTTGGGGCTGGACAAAAACGGTGTGCCCTTGACCATTTATGATGTATTTCTGGAACAGGCAACCATTGCCGAAGTGAAACAGCCCACATGCGTAGAGGGCTTGGAAGTGCTTCCGGCAAATATCAGCCTGACAGGAGCGGAAATTGAACTTATCGGCAAAGACGACAGAGAGTATATTTTAAAGGAAGCTTTGGACAAAGTGAAAGATGATTATGATTTTGTCATCATCGACTGTCCGCCTTCTTTGAACCTCATCACCATCAACGCATTGACAGCGGCGGATACGGTGCTGGTTCCCATCCAGTGTGAATATTTTGCCCTGGAAGGTCTGGAACAGCTCCTCCACGCGGTCAATCTGGTGCGGAAACGTCTGAACCGTCATTTGGAAATTGAAGGCATTGTCTTCACCATGTATGATGCCCGCACAAATCTTTCTTTGCAGGTGGTGGAAGAAGTCAAACGGAGTCTGGGCGAAAATGTTTATCGCAGCATCATTCCCCGTAATGTCCGTTTGGGCGAAGCCCCCAGCCATGGTCTGCCCATTCATCTCTACGATCCCAAATCCAAAGGGGCAGAAAGCTATGGTCTGCTGGCAGAAGAAGTCATGGAAAAGGAGTGGGACTAAATGGCGACGAAAAAGGGACTGGGTGCCAAGGGACTTGGCATTGAAGCCTTGATCCATAATAAAATGGAAGATTTCGAAAGCGACGGCGGCGGTGTGCTGGAACTGGATTTGCATAAAATCGAGCCCAATCGCAAACAGCCCCGAAAGCATTTCGATGAAACAGCTTTGGAAGAACTGGCAGCTTCTTTGAAAAACTACGGCATGATTCAGCCTGTGGTGGTAAAGAAAAATAAAGAGGGCTATTATGAACTCATTGCCGGCGAACGTCGTTGGCGTGCCGCAAAAATCGCAGGTCTGACCAAAATCCCTGCCATTATTAAGAAATGGGAAGAAGGGGAAGCCTTTGAGGCGGCTCTGGTGGAAAACCTCCAGCGTGAAGATCTGAACCCTATGGAAGAAGCCCAGAGTTATCAGCGTTTGCAGGAAGAATTTGGTTTGAGTCAGGAACAGATTGCCGATAAAGTGGGCAAGAGCCGTCCTGCCGTTGCCAATGCCCTGCGCCTGCTGCAATTGGACGAACGTGTCCGCAATTTTGTAGTGGAAAATAAGCTCACCGCCGGACATGCCCGTGCGCTGCTGCCTCTCACCGATGGGGAAGCCCAGTTTGAAGTGGCAGAACACATCATCGAGGAAGGCTTGAGCGTTCGTGCCGTGGAAGCCATGGTGAAAACGATGCTGGAAACAGCAGAAACACCTGCGGCGGAAGAAGAAGCGCCCAAAAAGACACAAAGCCCTGTCCTGCGTCAGATTGAGGACGAATTAAAGGGAATTTTTGCCACAAAGGTAAAAGTCACCCAAAAGAAAAATAAGGGCAAAATAGAAATTGAGTATTATTCCGACGAAGACTTGGATCGTCTGTTGGTACTGATGAAAAAACTGGAAACAGAAAGGTAATGAGGCAAGATGACAGCACTGACAGCATTGGCGCAGAAATATGCGCTGCTTTTGTTTGGACTGCTGGGGCTTGCGGTGGTGATCCTATTCATTCTGTGTATCATCCTGTTTGTGAAAATCAATCGGGAGAAAAAACGGTATGACATTTTTATGGGAACCAGCCGCCGACCACCCCATAACTTGGAAATGAAAATTCAGGAATATTTCGATACTGTAAAAGGCATCGAAGAAAAATACGATAAACTGCTGGATATGGTAACGGATATGGACAAAACCGATAAATCCAAAATCCAGAAAGTCGGGCTCATCCGTTATAACCCCTTCGAAGAAATGGGCGGCAATCTTTGCTTCGCTCTGGCACTGCTGGATGGGGAAGATAACGGCGTTGTCCTCAACGGTATCCATAGCCGTACAGGTTCCTTTACCTATGCCAAACCCATCGAAATGGGTGTCAGCATTTATATGCTGTCCGATGAAGAAAAACAGGCAGTGAAAATGGCACAGGAACAGTCCTATAAACCGGAACATGAAAAAGTGGTGAAAGTCAAATTCAAACCCTTCTTCAAACGCCGCTATGCACCTATGGATGACCAGCTCACACTGGAACAGGTGGAAACACCCAAGGAAAAAATCCAGTCCATCGGTGATGTAACTTCGGCAGAACAGGAACAGATTCAACAGGAAGAAACATTGGCAGGACAGATCGCTGCCGCTGAAGATTTTTCTCCTGAGGATGCCGAGAAAATGCTGGCTGAAATCCAGCAGGAAACTTTGGATTTCTTTGAAGACGATGAACCAGAAGAAATGGATGAAATGGACGACTTCGAAGAATCCGAAGAAAAAGAAAAACATCAGGCAGAATGAGATTTGCCGTGGGAAACCACGGCATTTTTTATCAGACCTGTGTATAACTCTGTGGAAATGTGTATAAAATCAGCAAAAATCTGTGGATAAACCTGTGTATACAAAAAGTTATCCACAGGTTGTGTGACAAACGAAACGATAACAAAAGGTTATGTCAACATACGAATGGAAAGAAAGAGAGGTGTTTCCCATGGCTTATCGCATGGTTTTCTCCGATATGGACGGCACACTTTTGAAAAGCGCGTCAGAACTTTCGGAAAAAAATATAGAAATGGTTGGAAAAGCAGTGGATCAGGGTGTGGAATTTGTCATCTGCACTGGCCGCGGCGTTTATGGTGTGGAACGGTTTCTGGAAAAATTGAATCTCTTGGGTCGACCAGGTTATGTCATCTGCCAGAATGGCGCTGCTGTGTATAACTTGGAGAATATGGAAATGGTGCTGAAACATTCTTTTTCTTCTGACGACCTGCGCCCTGTGGTGGAGGCAGCAAGGGCAGAAGGGGTGGAAGTCTATCTCTATGACGACCGTACCTTTTTGGCGGAAAAAGTGACCCCACAGGTAGAAGCATATTGCCGTGTCATGCATGCAGATATGCGGATTCTGCCCGATGGACTGGAATATGAAGGATATTTCACCAAATGCCTTCTCAGTGGTTCTTATGAACAGCTGGATGCGGTGCGGAAACGGGTGGAACCCATCATTGCGGGAAAACTGAATCATTTCTTCTCCGGTCCCCAGTATCTGGAATTTGTCAAAACTGGTGTCAGCAAGGGCAGAGCTTTGCAGGAAACGGCAGAGAAAGCCGGTGTACCTCTGGGGGAGGTCATTGCCATTGGGGACAGTGAAAATGACTTGTCCATGATTCAGGCAGCAGGTCTTGGCGTGGCTGTGGCAAATGCCCAGGAACATGTGAAGGCAGCAGCAGATTATGTGACAGAAACCACTTGCGAACAGGATGCTGTGGCAGATGTGCTCCAGCGGTTTGTGTTGGGCGAACAATAAGAAAAAGGACAGAATGAGGAGCATCTTCATCAGAAAATAAAGCAGGCTGAAATCCTTATGATATAAAAGGATATCAGTCTGCTTCTTCAGAATTTTATTTGATGGGGATTTTCCTTGCTGTCCTTTTTTCATTGGTTACATTTGGAGGTGTTTGGTATGATAGCAGTGGTTTGTATATTGATATTGGCAGCACTGTTTTTCATCATCAGCGGTTTTTTGTATGGTGGAAAAGGTAGTTGGCTCATTGCGGGATTTGGTACATCTTCCAGAGAAGAACGGGCAAAATATGATGAAAAGAAAGTGTGCCGGGCAATGGGTGTTTTCTGTACCATCTGCGGCGTGATGCTTTGTCTGCTGGCGTATCTGGGCAGTCAGGTGGAACAGGGGCAAATGGCGGAAGCGCAGCTCCTGCCCTTTGGCATCGTCTTTCTTGTGGTGCTTTTGGCATCATTGGCAGGTGTTGCCCGTTATATCCGTAAGGCAGGGCGGAAATAACCCTGTTTTTGGGCATAAAAAAACCCGGCGATCGGGGAATCGTCGGGCGTCGGACGTGATAAACGTCCGGGGGCATAGTTTATGTACAGGAAAAGGGGCCTCCTTGTACGATACTATCATACCGCAATTGGGCAAAAGAATCTATAAGAAACGCATTAGAATTTCATTAAAAAAAACAAATGTATTTTTTTTGTAGTTCCCGAAAAAAATACTTGCCTTTTTGTCTTTGTGTGCTATAATATTCTTCAACAAGGCGTGAAACGGCTGTATTTCAGCTGTTCAGAAGAAAGCTAAGCTGTGGAAATTCCCCCAGAGAGCCGGCGTTTGGTGCGAGCCGGCGGAAGGAAAACAGCCCTCCACTTTCGGAGCTGTCGGTGAAAGCCGAAAGGGTAAGCCCTTTATCGCTGTTCAAGTGGTTCGGAAATATTTTTTTCGGGCAATGCGGGTGGCAACGCGGGAGTAACTCTCGTCCCTCTTTTTGGGATCGGGGGTTTTTTTATTTGCCAAAAAAACCCCGTATCCTCGACATTCGTATATATATACAAACCGAAAGGAGACAAAAAAATGTTAGACATCAAATTTGTAAGAGAAAACCCTGAAATCGTTAAGGAAAATATCCGTAAGAAATTCCAGGACAGCAAACTGCCTCTGGTAGACGAAGTCATCGAACTGGATCAGGAAAACAGAACCATCAAACAGGAAGTAGAAGCTCTGCGTGCACAGAGAAATAAACTGTCCAAACAGATCGGTGGTCTGATGGCAAAAGGCGAAAAAGAAGAAGCTGAAAAAGTAAAAGCACAGATCGCTGCTGACGCAGAACGCGTGGACGAACTGACAGCAAAAGAAAAAGATGTGGAAGAACGCATCAAAAAAATCATGATGACCATTCCTAACATCATCGATCCTTCCGTTCCCATCGGTAAAGACGACAGCGAAAACGTGGAAGTAGAAAGATTCGGCGAACCCGTTGTTCCTGATTTTGAAATCCCTTACCACACAGATATTATGGAAAGCTTCGGCGGCATCGACCTGGACAGCGCTAGAAAAGTAGCTGGTAACGGTTTCTACTACCTGATGGGCGATATCGCAAGACTGCACTCCGCAGTTCTGGCTTACGCTAGAGATTTCATGATCGGCAGAGGCTTCAAATACTGCATCCCTCCTTTCATGATCCGCAGCAACGTTGTAACAGGCGTTATGAGCTTTGCAGAAATGGACGCGATGATGTATAAAATCGAAGGTGAAGACCTGTACCTGATCGGTACCAGCGAACACTCCATGATCGGTAAATTCATCGACACCATGAACAAAGAAGAAGACCTGCCTCAGACACTGACCAGCTATTCTCCTTGCTTCCGTAAAGAAAAAGGTGCACACGGTATCGAAGAAAGAGGCGTTTACCGTATCCACCAGTTCGAAAAACAGGAAATGATCGTTGTATGTAAACCTGAAGAAAGCCCTATGTGGTTCGATAAACTGTGGCAGAACACTGTAGACCTGTTCCGTTCCATGGATATCCCCGTAAGAACACTGGAATGCTGCTCCGGCGACCTGGCAGACCTGAAAGTAAAATCCGTTGACGTAGAAGCTTGGTCTCCTAGACAGAAAAAATACTTCGAAGTTGGCAGCTGCTCCAACCTGAGCGATGCACAGGCAAGAAGACTGGGTATCCGCGTGGTTGCAAAAGACGGCAGAAAATACTTCGCGCATACACTGAACAACACTGTTGCAGCGCCTCCTAGAATGCTGATCGCGTTCCTGGAAAACAACCTGCAGGCAGATGGCAGCGTAAGAATCCCCGAAGTACTGCGTCCTTACATGGGCGGTCAGGAAAAACTGGAAAAAGTAAAATAATCTGACGATGCTTTTTGGAGCCGGTTCTTTCAGAGCCGGCTCTGTTTATAAAAAAATTGCGATTCTGTGAAAAAAAGGTTTGACAGATGGACAGAATAATGGTATACTGTTTCTTGCAGTAGGCTACTTGGAGAAGTACTCAAGAGGCTGAAGAGGTGCCCCTGCTAAGGGTATAGGTCGTTAACGCGGCGCGAGGGTTCAAATCCCTCCTTCTCCGGTAAAGACATCAACTGAGGTTGATGTCTTTTTTTGTTTTAAAACGAAAAAAGATGGAACCCGAGCGCCGCGCTGAAGATGCGAAAAACAAAAAAGAAATCTCTTTTCCCATGGAAAAGACCGCAAAACCGCTGTCACTGCGTCCCTTGTTACAGTTCTGTAAGGGCGGGACTGCGTAACCGTCAGCAGGCTTTGCTGATGAGGTGGGTCGTTCAAATCCCTCCTTCTCCGGTAAAGACATCAACGCTTGCAATTCCGAAAGGAATTTGCAGGGATGTCTTTTTTTGGTTTAAAAAGAAAAAAGATGGAACCCGAGGGTCGCGCTGAAGATGCGAAAAACAAAAAAGAAATCTCTTTTCCCATGGAAAAGACTGCAAAGCCGCTGTCACTGCGTCCCTTGTTACAGTTCTGTAAGGGCGGGACTGCGTAATCGTCAGAAGGCTTTGCTGATGAGGTGGGTCGTTCAAATCCCTCCTTCTCCGGTAAAGACATCAACGTTTGCAATTCCGAAAGGAATTTGCAGGGATGTCTTTTTTTGTTCAAAAAGAAAAAGGATGGAACCCGAGTGCCGCTGCTCAAATCCATCTGCCATATAGAAAGCCCGCAGAATCGAACTTTCATCCTGCGGGCTTTTTTGATCATTCCTCTATTTCATACACCATTTCTCCGCTGTAGCACACCTCTACCATACATTCTACCAGTGCCTCTCCTTTTGTCAGCAGACCGCTCCATTTTGCCTGCCAATAACCATATGTTTCGTCAATGACCTCCAGCCGTTCTAAATGGGGCAGAAAATCCTTTAGAAGCCATTTTTCGCCGGAAAAAGCCCCTGTTTCCCCCGGTCCATCAAAAACATATAGAAAGGAAGAATCCCAGTCTATACCCGTCAATATGACTTTTGCCATTGCCGTCTGTTCACATGGGGAATCAGTGGAAAAAACACCGTAGGGAAAGTGGCAGACCAGCGTTTCTTCGTCTGCCTCCAGTTTTGTCAGATACCCGTCGTGGAGGCTGTAGGGCAGGGAATATAAGGGTTGTGTCAGGGTTGTTTTCATAGGTCGCTCCTTTTTGTTTTTGCTTAGCATAACGGACAGGAAGGGGGCTGTCAAGAAATCAGATACTTTCTTAAGAAAACATTCGGAAAATAGAAAAGCTGGAATCCTCATAAAGAATTCCAGCTTTCTGATTTTTTAGATTGCTTTTGAAAGGACCTGAGCCTTTCATCCGAACATGTTAGAATCCGTAAACGGCTGTGATGTTTGCGCTTACTTCGATGTCTTCATAAGAAATGTTGGTGTTTCTGTTGGTACTGCCTGTTGCCATAGCATCCATGACCATGGCTTCTTCTGCACCGTAATTCATTTCTTTATAGCTGGTGGAAGTGTTGCGGCTGTTTTCCACAACGGATACCACCTGTCCCAGCGGTTTGCCGTAAGCCTGTGCAATGGCTGTAGCAGAGGACTGGGCTGCTTTTACGGCTTCTGTCAACGCCTGATTGTAGTAGGTTTCCGGTTTTTCCAGAGAGAATGTGACGCCGTTGGTGCCTGTTGCCCCTGCGTTCAGAGCTGCATCCACATATTTTCCAGCGTTGTCCACATCGTTGGTGGTCACATTCACAGAGGTGTAAGCCTGATAATTTTCCAGAACCTGTTTGTCTGTTTTTTCGTCATAACGGTAAGAAGGATATACAGAGATGTGAGATGTCACAATATCCTCGTCTGTAACGCCCAGTGCCTTCATGGCAGCAATGACGTCTGTCAGTTCTTCATTCACATCTTTCTGTGCCTGCGCTGCTGTTTTTGCGGTCTTTTCCACAGTCACATGGATGGTGGCTACATCAGGTGCTACCTTCACGATGCCCTGTCCGTTTACGGTAATGGTGTTTGCCGCAGGTTCCGCTGCCAGCGCCATAGTGCTCATGCCCAAAGCCAGTACTGCCGCTGCCATACATGCCATCATGTTTCTTTTCCATTTTTTCATACCAACAACCCCTTTCCAGTTTAGGACTCTTTCTTACATACGGATTCCTTTTTTCTTTTGGACGAGGAAAAATACAGAAAAGTTGCAGGATTTTCTGATTTTTTTCAAAAAAGATCAAAAATAAATTCAATGATATGCAAAAGCAAATTCAGAAGGACTTCCAACAGACTCTTACGTTTTTTCTTTTCTTTCTTTTTTCCCATGATGATTCCCGCTTTCAGAAAATGGCATCCAATATGGTCAGAATCCCGTCCACCACAAATTCAAAGATATGCAAAAAAATATTGCGCCGTTTTTCTTTTTTGGATTTTTCCTTCTTTTTCATGGCGTCCTCCTTTCGGGGATGCTCAGCCGTTCAGAGGTTTTTCCCGTTTGATGCCCACATAGGCTCCGTCGATGCATTCTCCCACGGCAGGATAGCCCAATGCCTCATAATAACGGCTCAAATCGTCGTTGACCTTCTGAGAATCCAGCCGCAGCACTTCTTTTCCGGCGTTGCGGGCATAGGTTTCCGCAAAGGTGAGGATTTCCCGTCCCAATCCTGGATAAGCAGGGTCTGTGGCAAGGTGATGGACGTAATAAGCGTCTTTGTCGTTGTCCCATCTGGGGTCTACGTCAAAAAGGGCAATGACGCCAATGGCTTTGTCCCCATCCATGGCAAGAAACACGCTGTTTTCCCCTATGCGCTCTGCAAAATAGGAAGCGGGGTATACGGTCAGATAAGCGGTCCTGTTCCACTGATACAAGCCTTTTTCGTCCATCCAGTCGATGCGTTTTTGCAGCAGGGCAAGAATGGTGGGTACATCCTCCAGAACAGCCTGCCGCATTTCTTTGCTCATCATTTCAGTCTTTCCCATTCTGCTTCCTTGAAGCCTACCAGCACAAAATCATCGCCGATGATGAGGGGACGTTTCACCAGCATGCCGTTGGTAGCCAAAAGGGCAAACTGTTCCTCGTCGCTCATGTCCGCCAGTTTGTCTTTGAGCTGCATTTCCTTGTAGAGCATACCGCTGGTGTTGAAGAATTTCTTCAGGGGCATACCGCTTTTGGCGTGCCACTGTTTCAGTTCTTCCGCGGTAGGGTTGTTTTCCACGATATGACGGTCGATAAAGTCTACACCTGCACCTTCCAGCCATGCTTTGGCTTTTTTGCAGGTGCTGCATTTGGGATATTCCAGAAATAATACGGACATGTGAGTCCCTCCTTTTTTGTTTCCATGATATTTTTTTCAGTATAGCATGGGGCAGGGCAAAAGACAAAAGGTTTTTGCAGACGGTCAGATTTCGCTTTTTTTTCGCTTGCGAACATGCTACAATAGGGACAAGAGAGAAAAGGAGGAGGAGTCTATGAAATTTGGATTCATCGGCGCGGGCAACATGGTCAGCGCCATTGTCAAAGGCATGACTGCCAACGGTTATGACGGAAAAAATATTTTTATCACTAGCAAGACTGTGACTTCCGCGGCAAAACTTGCGGAAGCCTGCGGCGCAAACAGCTGCCAGACAGCCGGAGAAGTCATTGCCGCAAGCGATGTGGTGGTGCTGGGTGTCAAACCCCATATTCTGGCGGAAATCCTGCCAGGTTTGCAGGCAGATTTCGCAGCAAAGAAACCCTTGGTGGTGTCCATTGCCGCAGGAAAAACGCTGGCGTATCTGGCAGAAAACTTGCCCAAAGATATGCCCATCGTTCGTGTAATGCCCAATATCAACGCCAAAATCGGCGCATCCACCACAGGCATCTGCCATAACGATGCTGTGACAGCAGAGCAGCTGGAAGCGGTGAAGGCAGTCTTTGCTACCATTGGCAGCGTGGCAGAAATCCCTGAAAATCATTTCGGTATTTTCAGTGTCATCGGCGGCGCATCTGTTGCCTTTGCCTATATGTATATGGACGCTTTGGCAAGAGCCGCACTGAAAGCGGGTATGCCCAAGAAACAGGCGCTGGAAATCGCAGCGGAAACCGTCAAAGGCAGTGCGGAAATGGTGCTCAAAAGTGGGGAAGCCCCTTGGTCTTTAGTGGATCAGGTATGTTCTCCCGGCGGCACCACCATTGAAGGCGTTACCACACTCCAGGCAAAAGGTTTCGAAGCGGCAGTGGTAGCGGCTTTTGACGCAGTGCTGGAAAAGGATAAAAAGATCGGACGCGGAGAGGTTTGATCAAAGGACTGCGGTGTTTTGCCCCAGCTTTTTCCTTTGTGAAAAACGCTTAAAAGGGAAATATTTCATTTTTTTTACATTTACACGAAAATTGACAAAATTTCATTGAATTACAGCGTGGAATTCGTTATAATGGTTACGCGGGTAATTTTAATACTGAAACAACAAAAAAATTATGGTGAGTTGAGGAGGAAAACAGTATGAAAAACAGAAAATACGGTCGTATGGTAGCTATGGCTCTGGCTGCTATGATGGCTATGCCCACAGTAGCATTCGCAGCAGGCACCACATGGGATGAAGACACAGCTTATTATGGCGCTCTGGAACAGGGCAAAGTTCCCGAAGAAGTTATGAAACAGGACGAAATGGGTCAGTACGTAATTTCTGACGGTACAGCAACAACACCCGAAGGTGGCGAAACAACAACACCTGAAGGCGGCGAAACAGCAGAAACAACTACTCTGCCCTTCACAGACGTTGCAGCAGACGCAGCTTACTACAACGCAGTAAAATACGTTTATGACAACAAACTGATGGCTGGTACAACAGACACAACATTTGAACCTGAAGCATCTCTGCAGAGAGCAATGCTGGCTCAGATCCTGTACAATAAAGAAGGCGCAACAGACGTTGCAACAGAATCTGCTTACACAGACGTTGAAATCGGCAGATGGTACGCTACAGCTTGCCTGTGGGCAGCTGACAAAGACCTGATGACAGGCGTTAGCGAAACAGAATTCGCTCCTAAAGCAAACCTGACAGTAGAACAGCTGGTACAGATCCTGTACAACTACGCTCAGTACAAAGGCGTTGACGTAACAGTTGAAACAGCTACAGACGTTGCTACAGCTTCCGACTGGGCAAAAGACGCTATGAGCTGGGCAGTAAGCCTGAAACTGGTTGCAGCTGATGTAGATGCAAAAGCTGATGCTACAAGAGCACAGGTTGCTGAAATGCTGATGCTGACAGCTGACCTGAAAGCAGCAGAAGCTCCCGCAACAGAAACAACAGTTCCCGCTGAAGAAGTAAAACCTGCTGAAGAAACAGCAACAGTTCCTGCAGAAGAAGTAAAACCTGCAGAAGAAACAACAACTGAAACAACAACAACAGAAGAAACAAAAACAGAAACAACAACAGAAGCTACAACAGAAGCTCCTGCTGAAACAACACCCGCTGAATAATTTATTCTGATTGTTTGCACAAAACCGCTTTCCTTTTTGGGGAGCATCTTCATAAGAAAACAAAGAAAGCCAAAATCCTTTGTCATAATAAGGATTTTGGCTTTTTTATTGGTGAATCCAATAAAAACCCCCGGCTATGCCGGGGGAATCAGTGAGCTTCAGCTTCAAGCAAAAACCTCCTATGCTATAATTATCTTGAGTCCGCCAAGACACAAGAAAGCATAGGAGGTTT
>NZ_JADCKK010000058.1:0-16134 GCF_014982935.1 Anaerotignum lactatifermentans
TAGGGGGCAGCCAGAGTTAAAAGTGTGGTTGCCAGACTATTCAATGCCCCCTTTAGGGGGCTACCACAAGAGATAGACCCTTATAGGGTCTGATCAAACCACCCGTTCAACGGGTGGTTTTGATTTGATTTCATGAATGACTCGATGGAGTTCTCCAAAAGAAGCCGGAACAGCACCTAATTTTCGCAGGGAAGAAAGGGTAATGTGTTTTTGTGTACCCACTTTTTCATTCAGTATTTTGGTGGGAAGCACATAAAAAGTCCATTGACTGGTATCCAGCGGATTGGCAGTTTCCTGTTCCTGATGATGATGGACACAGAATACATAAACTTGTGTCTGCCGTTTCGATTCCGTTTCGTAGGTATTGGTTTTATCGTCCCAGCCCAATGTGGGAGCAATTCCGAAAGAAATGGTTGAGAGGTGTTCCTGTCCCCATGATTGCAGATAACCGGAGGATTTAACTTCAATGGTGATGCCTTCCGGTGTGATCAAGTCATAACGATCCCAAAGACCACGAACATTTCTGGGAATATCTAAGGCGCAAGCCACCAGATATTCTGCCAAAATGCCCCGTTCTGCATTTCCCATGAGGTCAGAGTGTGCCCAACGCCAAAAATCCAGCAGAGAAGAAACGGGATTTCCCTTTTCGTCTGTAATATGCTCTTTGCCTGTATGGGGAACAGGTACAATGGCAGGGTATTTCATGACAGTTACCTCTTTTTTAGAACTGATTTGTCACCTGGAAAATATAGAACTTCAGATAATAAGACTCATCCGCCGCCCACAAAATAGGGTGGTCAGGGGACTGAGTACGGTATTCCACCTGACGCAGGCGCTTATGGACATTCTTTGCCGCCTGCCCAATAGTCTGGGTGAACAGCTCGTATGTCATGAAGTGAGAGCAGGAGCATGTTGCCAGAAAACCGCCGTCTTTCAGCAGTTTCATGGCACGCAGGTTGATTTCCCGATAGCCTTTGGTGGCGTTTTTCACGGAGCTTCTGGACTTGGTGAAAGCGGGAGGGTCCAGGATGATGACGTCGAATTTCTCGCCTTTTTCTTCCAGTTCCGGCAGGAGAGAGAATACGTCACAGCACTGGAAACGTACGGTGTTTTCCAGTCCGTTCAGTTTGGCGTTTTCCGTTGCCTGATCCACTGCCAGCTGGGAAGCGTCTACACCCAGTACGCTTTCGGCACCGGCAATACCAGCGTTCAACGCAAAAGAGCCTGTGTGGGTGAAGCAGTCCAGCACCTTTGCGCCTTTACACAGTTTCTGGATGGCAAGGCGGTTGTATTTCTGGTCTAAGAAGAAGCCTGTTTTCTGACCGTCTTCCACGTCTACCATATAATGCACGCCGTTTTCCACGATTTCCACTTTGGTGTCAAAAGGTGCGGAAAGGAACCCTTTTTCCCGTTCCATGCCTTCCTGCAAACGCACTTTCGCGTCACTGCGTTCGTAGACGCCGCGGATGTGAATGCCGTCTTTTGCCAGTGTTTCCAGCAGCAGGCGGATGATGGTTTCTTTCAGACGGTCGATGCCCAGTGCCAAAGACTGTACCACCAGTACGTCAGAGAATTTATCTACCACCAGACCGGGCAGGTAGTCCGCTTCCCCGAAGATGACACGGCAGGAAGAAGTGTCAACGGTTTTTTTGCGGTAATACCATGCGTCCTCTACCCGACGGCGGAGGAAAGCCTCGTCAATGACAGTATCAGCGTGGCGGCTCATCATGCGGACGGTGATTTTGGAATGATGGTTGTAAAAACCAACGCCCATGGGGTAGCCGTCGAAGTCCAGCACGGAAACCATTTCCCCGTTGACAACGTCAGGAGAAACAGCGGCGATTTCGTTGTCGAACACCCACAGTCCGCCGGACTTGAGGGTACGGCCTTCGCCTTTTTTCAGTGTAATGGAAGGATAAGACATGGAAAAACTCCTTTCTTGTATGCCTGCAAAAAAAGCCTGATTTTTCGCAAAATCAGGCTTTTTGTATGTGCGCAGTTGATTAGTTTGCGTAGTTGTTGAAGTAGTTCTGAACCAGAACGATAGGTGTACCTTTGTCACCGCTGCCGCTGGTCAGGTCGCACAGGGAACCGATCAGGTCTGTCAGACGACGAGGTGTGGTACCTTCGGAAACCATGTTGCCTTTCAGGTCGGCGTCTTTTTCTTTGATGCGCTGACGGATCGCGTCTGCCAGAGCTTCGCCGGACAGATCAGCAAAGTCATTGTCTGCCAGATATTTCAGTTTTACTTCGTTGGGCAGACCGTTCAGACCTTCTGTGAAGCCAGCGCCAACAACGGGGTCAGCCAGTTCCCAGATTTTGCCAACGGGATCTTTGAATGCGCCGTCGCCGTAGATCATAGCTTCTACTTTTACGCCAGTACGAGCGATGATTTCTTTCTGGATGTTTTCCGCAACTTCCTGTGCGTTTTTAGGGAACAGTTTTACTGTATCTTCTGTAGCTTTGTTGGAGCCCAGCAGACCATACTGAGGGTTGAAGCCGCTGCCGTTTACGGGAGCGTTCAGGATTTCGTCCAGTGTCAGGACTTTTTCGCCGCCTGCTGCCAGGATACGACGTTTGGAACGTGCTCTTGTGTGGATATCGCAGCACAGTACGTTCTTTGTGAATTTCACGATTGCTTCGGGATGGTTTGCGAATACGATTTCAGCTTCTGCGCCTTCTTCTTTGATCAGGTCAGCATAGTATTCAACGTAGTCCACGCCTGTGAAGGGGTGTTTGATATAACCGAAAATACGGCGGTAGTCTTCCAGTGTCAGCACGTCTGTGTAAGGATTTACGCCGCTGTCATCCAGCAGATCCATGTCGAACAGGTGGTTGCCAACTTCGTCGGAAGGATAGCTCAGCATCAGAACAACTTTTTTCGCGCCTTTTGCGATACCGCGCAGGCAGATTGCGAAACGGTTTCTGCTCAGGATGGGGAATACCACACCGATGGTTTCGCCGCCCAGTTTTGCTTTTACGTCTTCCGCGATGTCTGTTGTGGAAGCGTAGTTGCCGTCAGCTCTTGCAACAACTGCTTCTGTAACACAGATAACGTCTTTTTCATGCAGCTGGAAGCCGTCTTCCTGTGCAGCTGTCAGAACGGAATCTGCAACGATTTTTACGATATCATCGCCCTGTCTGATGATAGGGGCTTTAATACCTCTGGAAATAGTACCTGCCATAATGAAATACCTCCTACTTACTTTCAATTAATTTAAAATGATTTGCAATCAAAAACAGGTGAACCTGTAATTTGGCAATAAAAAAACATCAAATTTTGCTTACAGCAATCCCTTTGACGGGATTGAATGGCAAATTTGATGCATAAAGTGGGTGAATCTTGATTTTTTCAATCACCGACAAGTTATTTTACCAAGAAGAATGAACGTTTGTCAATACAGCAATGGCGGAAAAATGGGAGAAACAAAGGAATTTGTATAGGATTTAAGATGTTTTTATACGTTTTGTTAGGAATTTGGAAGGTTTTCTACAAAAAAACTTAATATTTATGGTGTATCCTAGATGCAGATTGAAAAAATAGAAAGGGGGAGTACCCGTGGTCAGTTGGATGTATCGTATGGTTTGGGAAAGTATCTGGATTTTTTCGTTTATGGTACCGGTGCTGTGGATGTGGCAGACGGTATTCGCGGGAAAATATACTCCCAAAACCCATCGGATTGGTTTATGGCTCTTTGCCTTTTATGTGGCAGGGCTTGTGGCAGTGACAGGCGTGTTCCAGCTGCTGTTTATGAAACCGGTGTTTGCGCCGTACTTCAATTTTGAATTGTTTATTGATATTTTCGCATGCCCCATGCAGTATTTGCTGAACTTTTTCCTGTTTGTGCCCATGGGCTTTCTGGTGCCGCTGCTGTGGAAGCAGTACCGCACAGAAAATCATGTGCTGCTCTTTGGGTTCGGCACATCTTTTGCCATTGAGGTATTGCAGATGTTCTGCGGCAGAACCACAGACGTGGACGACCTGCTCATGAACACATTGGGCGCCCTGATCGGTTACTGGATGTTCCTGGCAGCGGAACGGCAGACTTCCTTCTGCCTGCTGCGTCGGAACAAAACAGCGGAAGCAGGGGTAGCAGTATCCCGCGCCTTCCAGACACTGGCTTATGAGAATTGATTTGAAAACTGATTATGATTCCTAAAAAAAGAAAGAACCTGTGTTCATTTGCATACAGGTTCTTTCTTTATATTTAGTCCAGCATCCATATGTCTTCGTCGGGCGTGGTCATGAGGATACCGGGAAGGCGCTTCAGGACATTGCCTGTGTGAAAATCCCGAATGACGATTTCGTCCCGGTAATCCGGGTCTTCATACCATGTTTCGAAATACAGCTCGTCTCCGTGGCGGCACCGGAAGGATTCCCGCAAGTCCATGGCATATGTTTTCTGCATGGGGAAAAGGATTTCCAATGTGTTATCCTGTCCCTGACGTACCAGCATCAAAGGGGAAAGCTTTAATTGTAAATTGTAGCAATCCTTTGTGATGGAGCGAGGCAGTGTGGCAAGGGTGGATATAGCTTCTGTTTCCGGGTCATAGGCAAGGATGCGAAGCTGTTTTTCTGGAAAATCTGCCACAAGGAGGATGATTTTGTTTTCATAGAATAAAGGACGACCGAAATACTGTCCTTTTTTGGAAGGGATCGGTTCCACAACCTTCCCGTCAGGCTGATGGATAAAGATCAGCTGCGTCCGGTCGACTTGGTGCCCATCCGTAAACAGTTCCTCTCCTTCGTAAAGGTCGCCGCCGGTGCAGTCCATGCCCCAATACCACTGACTGCTGCCCTCCAGCGGATAAAGGTTATAAATGCCGCCGGTGTGAATCTGTCTGAGCATACAAAAAGCCCCTTTCTTTCTGCTGCCTGTCCCCGAAAAAGGCATTGATTTAAAAAATCCTGTACGCTTTTTCGCGTACAGGATTTTGTGTTGTCAAATAACTGTGGGGTGGAATTACAGTTTGTCCATGCGGATTGCTGTTTCCAGCGCAATTTCCATCATCTGTGTGAATGTGTTCTGGCGTTCTTCCGGTGTGGTTGCTTCGCCGGTGAAAGGCATGTCGGAAATGGTTACCATTGCCAGTGCGCGTTTGCCCAGACGAGCCGCATTCATATACAGACCTGCGGATTCCATTTCTACTGCCAGAGCGCCCATTTTTGCCCATTTGTGCAGTGCTTCTTCGTCATCATCATAGAATGTGTCGGAAGAAAGCAGAGGACCTACTTTCAGATCCAGACCCAGATCCTTTGCGGATTCTACTGCTGTGGAAAGCAGTGTGTAGTCTGCGGTAGGTGCGTATGTGCCGGGCAGGTTATACTGTGCTGCAAAGTTGGAGTTGGTGTGGGAGGACATGCCTGCCACGATGTCACGCAGCTGCAGTTTGTCGCTGATGGCACCGGCAGAGCCGATGCGGATGATATTTTCCACGCCAAAGAAGCTGTAAAGTTCATAGCTGTAAATGCCAATGGAGGGAATGCCCATGCCGCTTGCCATGACGGATACAGGTACGCCTTTGTATGTGCCAGTATAGCCCTGAACACCACGTACATTGTTCACCAGTACAGGGTTTTCCAGGAATGTTTCCGCAATGAATTTAGAGCGCAGGGGATCGCCGGGCATCAGCACGGTTTTTGCGAATGCGCCTTTTTCGGCTGCAATATGAGCAGTTGCCATAGGTATCGCCGTCCTTTCTTTTTCTAATAAAATGTTTTGGTTTCTGCTTATTTATCATAACAGTTTTTGGCAAAAATGAAAAGCAAAATGGTAGGAAAAAAACATGTCCACCCCAAAAAGTACAGAAAATTTGGAAAAAACAGGAGAAAACGTCCTTTTTTAGGAGAAAGGCTTGACTTTGTATGTGGGATATGGTATGAATGATGTAGATGATGTCTGCTAAGCTGGCGGACAGAAAATAAAACAGATAGAGGTGCGGAAACCATCAGTAACCCTTTGGAAGAAATGCGGGACGGCAAAAAGGGATGAAAGGGGAATCCGCCGAAGTTCGGGAGCAGGTCCGATGGCTCCGGGGCTGGGACGCAGCAGAATATGCGGCGGACTGTCACTTTTGTGGAGCGCTATCAAAAAAAGCAAGCCCCTTCCTGGGGTGTGCTGTTCCTGCGAAAAAAAGCGGAGCCTGTGCGCGCGTGCCACGGGCTTTTTTTATTGCCTCCGCAAGCTGTTTTTGCCTTTGTGGGTGACACAAGGGGCGCAATCATAAATGATGTAATGTTTTTGAGAGGAGTAAAAGGGGTATGTTTCAAAGAAAATCCAATTGGCTGAGAACCTTCCTGGTTTGCTCAGCTGTTCTGCTGCTCTTTACCGTTACCGCATTCGGTACGGAAGGGGAAACAGCGGAAGTTACAAGCAACATGTACGCAACCTTCTGGTCTCTGGTACCTCCACTGGTTGCAATCATTCTGGCACTGATCACAAAGGAAGTTTTTTCCTCCTTGTTTGTAGGTATCGTGACCGGTGCACTGTTCTACACAAACTTTAATATCAAAGAAGCTTTCATCGTTATGGTCACAAATGAGACCAGCGGCGGTCTGCTTTCCAACATAGCAGACAGCTATAACGGCGGTATCCTGATCTTCCTGGTTGTACTGGGTGTTCTGGTTGCCCTCATGAACAAAGCCGGCGGTTCCGCCGCATACGGCAAATGGGCATCTTCCGTAATCAAAACCAGAAAAGGCGCGCTGCTTTCCACATTCCTGCTGGGCGTTCTGGTATTCGTAGACGACTATTTCAACTGTCTGACCGTCGGCAGCGTTATGCGTCCCGTTACAGACACACATAACGTTTCCCGCGCGAAACTGGCTTACATCATTGATGCGACAGCGGCGCCTGTCTGCATCATCGCTCCCATTTCTTCCTGGGCAGCAGCCGTATCCGGCGTTGTAGAAGGCTACAACGGTCTGGAACTGTTCATCCGTTCCATTCCTTATAACTTCTATGCGCTTTTGACCCTTGTTACCATGATTACACTGACACTGCTGAACTTCGACTTTGGTCCCATGTATCTGCATGAACATAACGCACAGGTGAAAAATGATCTGTTTACCACAGACGCAAGACCTTTTGAAAATGCGGCTGATACACAGGTAACTGGCAAAGGCGGCGTAATCGACCTGGTACTGCCTGTTATCATCCTAATCATCTGCTGTGTCATCGGTATGATTTATACTGGCGGCTTCTTCGATGGCGTACCTTTCGTAGACGCTTTCGCAGGCTGTGACGCTTCCATCGCTCTGGCTCTGGGCTCCATTGCGGCACTGATCCTGACATTCATTATGTACATCCCTCGTCGTGTGCTGAAATTCCACGAATTTATGGAATGTCTGCCCGAAGGTTTCCGTGCAATGGTACCTGCGATCCTGATCCTGACATTCGCTTGGACACTGTCCGGTATCACAGGTCTGCTGGGTGCTGACGTGTTCGTTGCAGGTATCCTGCAGAACAGCACAGGCGTGCTGAACGTGATGCTGCCTGTTATCGTATTCCTGATCGCCGTATTCCTGGCGTTCTCCACAGGTACATCCTGGGGTACATTCGGTATCCTGCTGCCCATCGTTGTTCCTATTCTGGACCCCAGCAGCGAACTGATGGTTATCACTGTAGCGGCTACACTGGCTGGTGCTGTTGCTGGTGACCACTGCTCTCCTATTTCCGATACCACCATCATGGCATCCACAGGTGCGCAGTGTGACCATATCAACCACGTTTCCACACAGCTGCCCTACGCAATCATGGTAGCGGCTGTTTCCGCAGTGAACTATGTGCTGACAGCCATCATCCAGAACTGGATCATCAACCTGCCTATCGCAATCGTATCTATGATTCTGGTAATCTTCATTGCAAGAAAGGTTTACAAACCGAAAGAACTTTAATTTTAGATAGAATGTTTGTCAAAAATCGGCTTTCTGTTTTCAGAAAGCCGGTTTTGTTTTGGGAAAAAATATTGACAAAAACGAATAGGACTTTTATTATGTGTATATACACGAAAAGAGGGAGACCATGAAATATCAGCAGATCAATAAAAGCAAATGTTACTGCATCACATTGTGTCGGGCGGCAAATGCCATCACCGCTTATTATGACGAGGGTTTGCAGCCTACAGGTATGACCACCAAGCAGTTTTCTCTGCTGCTGCATCTGTCCAGACTGGAAGAAGCCAGCACAGGAGAATTGGCAGACTATGTGAATCTGGAGCGAAGCACGGTCACCCGGAATCTGAAAATACTGGTGGAACAGGGCTGGGTCTACGATAAGGCGGAACCGGGCAAGCGCAACCATCGCTATGCTGTGACAGAAGCGGGACAGCAGAAAATAGAAGAAGCCTATGTGATTTGGGAACGATTGCAGGAAAACCTCAATGAGATGTTGGGGGAAGACAACATGCAGGCATTGCGCAGCGCCCTCTACAAGATACAGGAATTGCAGAAGGCGTAATGCCTTTTTGCCAAAAGTGTGTATATACACGAAAAGAGGAAGGAAGAAGAAACATGGAACCATTTACATTTCGCAAAGCAACAGAAAAAGACTTGCAGACAGCCACAGCCCTCATTGAACAGGCGAAAGTATTTCTGCGGGAAAACGGCGTAGACCAGTGGCAGACAGGCTACCCCAATGAAGGAGCCATTGCGGGGGATTTGCAGCGTGGGGAAGGCTATGTCATGGAAGCGGAAGGACAGGTGCGGGGATATGCCTGCATTTGTTTTACAGGAGAGCCTTGTTACAACGATTTGGAAGGAAAGTGGCTCAGCGATTTGCCTTACGGCGTTGTCCACCGCATGGCAATCGACGATGTCTGCAAAGGAAAAGGCGCAGCCCCTGCTTTTTTCCGTTTTGCGGAAGAATTGTGCAGGGAACGGGATATCTCCAGCATCCGGGTGGATACGGACGGAGATAACCGCATGATGCAGCGTGTGCTGGAAAAACAGGGATTTACCTACTGCGGTACCGTTTGCTTTGACAATAGCGAAAAAATCGCATTTGAAAAGTTACTTTAAAAAAGGAGGATGATTATGGAACGATTTGCAAATTGGTCGGAACTGCCGGCAAAAAAACAGGAAGTATTGGAAAGAAAGCTGTTTTATGGAAAAGAAATGATGATGGTGCGCAATGAGGTCAAACCCCATGGCGTGCTGGCACTGCACAGCCATCCCCATGCCCAAATGACCATGGTGCTGGCAGGCGCATGTGACGTGACTATGGAGGGGGAAACGTTTCATCTGACAACAGACGGTGTAGTTTATTTTCCGCCGGATGTTCCTCATAAAGTGGTGAATACAGGAGAAACCACACTGATTTTGCTGGATGTGTTCACACCTATTCGAGAAGATTTTTTGCCATAATAGAAAAAGCCGGAGGATTCCTTTTGAGAATCTTTCGGCTTTTGTGTCATAAGGTTTGGGCAAAGAGGATGTTCATGGCTTTTTCCAGCTGGTCTTGTTGTGCCTGCCAGTAGAAGTGGATATACACCAGACGATTGCCTTTTTGTGCCAGATAATAGGGGCGGGCGCCATCGCCGCCGTGGAACTGCCATGCTCTGTCGGTACCGGAAATGGAAATAGGTTCCCAGCTTTCCGAATCGGCATATTTCGGCAGGAAAGGCTTCTGATAGGAGCGGATGCATGGTTCTATGAGGAAATCATAGGATACTTCCAGTACCTCATAGGAAAGTTCCGGCGCCTCTGGGGAACCACCAGGGGTGGATTGGTCGCAGTCTATCCGTTTTGCCAGAAAAGAGGATTCTTTCTCGCAGGACGTGGAATAGATGGCATCCTCCGGCACTTCTGTCAGGTCTGCCGTGGTGAGAGGCAGTGTGTCCTTTTCCAGAATGGTGGTGTAAGTGGTGCCGTCAGAAAGGGTGGCGGTGTAGGTTTCCTCGCCTTCTGTGGATTCCTTTTCATTCATCAGATATTGGAAAGAAACCGCCGTGGTGATGATAGGCAGGATGCAGGCAAGGGCAATGAGTACGCCTCTATGGACATTTCTGGATGCTTTCTTTTTCCGCATGAGGTAAGACGTCAGCGAAACCAATACCGAAAATACCAGAAACATCAGGAGCACCCACATAAATACTTTGTCGAAGCCCTGTGCGCTCATGCTGAGAAAGACACCCCAAAAAAGGAAGATGACCAGCCAGAAGTAAAGCTTTTTCACGATACGCATTCCTTTTCCCACAGGCAGACAGCATCCGCCGGCTTCCACAGCCGCAAGGGATTTTTTCCGCCACCGCAAGTAAGCCAGACAATCAGCCAATGCATAAACACCAAGGACAAAAAACAGCAGGAGCAAAAACCACTGGGTAAAGTCTGTCAGGTATCGGGGCAAATTTTTTTGCAGGTTAGAAACGCACTGGAAAAGCTGTATCAAAAGGATCACAAAGAGTGCTGCCATCGCCGGCAGATAGTTTTTCCGCATGGCGCGGTGGGTGGTTTCCAGCCGCAGGGTTTCGTCTGTTTCCAGAGGGATGGGATGTTCTTTGGTGGTGTAGAAAATCTGCATCTGCTGCCATTGGGTCACATACTGCCAGCCAGCTTCTTCACAGTAGGCAATGAAGTCCTCCTGTGCCTCAGAAGGCTCTGTGTCAAAGGCGGAAACATCGGGGAAAAAGGTGATGCCGTAAGTGCGTTTTTCCGGCGCAATGGCAGTATATTTCCAGAAATAACGTCCCACAGACGAAAGCGCCCAGCCCTCCTCTGCCATTTGGGACAGGTGGGCAGCAATGCTGTCTGTTTCGTAAAAGGTGAAGCTTTCTAATCGATATATTTGTTTCATAGGAAAGACCTCCTTTTGGGCGGTAGTGTTCAGGCAGATGTGGGCAGCAGGATGGATGCGGCCTGTTCCAGTTCCCTTTGGCTGATGCCCCAGTCAGGACGCAGCACCACAATGCGGTTATCCTTGTAAAAAAGATATTGGGGCAGAGGAACGCCGTCTGTGTATAACTGCCATGCGCCGTCGGTGCCGGACAGAGTCAAAGGTTCGTAAGTCAGGTCGGGGGTGGGACGGGTATCCCGCTCCATATAGGCTTCCAGACAATGAGATGTAAGGGCATCCAGAGAAACATCCATGATTTCATAGGTCATCTGGGGCGCTTGTGGTACGCCGTCAGGGATTTCCTGCAAACATTCCTGTTTTGTTGCTAAGAGAGAGGATTGCTCCTTCCGGGCAGTGGTATAAACAGCGTCTTCCGGTACTTCTGTTAGGTCTGCCGTGGTCAGGGGGATTGCATCCTTTTGCAATAAGATAGTTTCCCGTTCCCCGTTGGGCAGTGTCACCACATAAGGGTCGCCCCATGGGCTGGTGTGATTGGCTTTGGCTTCTTCCGTTTTCAGACTGAGAGAAACCATGGAGTAGAACATGGGCACCATTGCCACCACAAAAAACAGGATGGCGCCACAGGCTTTCGCAGGCAGATGGAGCTTCTGGAACAGGAGCCACAGCAGGAATACAAAGGCAACAAATGCCAGAAAGATTTTTGGTGTCAGCATATCATCGGGCAGGAATCTGTCCAGACAGAACCACAAACCGGCGAATATCTCAAGGGGAAAGAAAATTTTCTGGAAACGCCGCACGTTTTGGCTCACAGGCAGGCAGAAACCGCCGCTTTCTACAGCCGCAAGGGATTTTTTCCGCCATTGCAGATAGGAACCAACTGCTATGCAGGCATAGACCAGCACCACAGCGAAAAGGGCGTTGCGGAATAATGCATTGCCGTCTGCAATGACTGTCAAGGGCTGTTTTACAAGGGCAGAAACATAGAAAATGATATTCAGCAGGAACAGAACACCCAGCACCACATGGACAGACAGCCAAGAGCGTTTCATGGCTTTGTGGGTGGCTTCCAGCCGCAGAGCTTCATCTGTTTCCAAAGGGACGGGGTTTTCTGCGGTGGTGTAGAAAATCAGCATGTTGTCCCAGTTTGTTACATAATGCCAGCTAGCCTGTTCACAGTAAGCGATGTATTCCTCTTGTTTTTCTGGAGCATTGGGAGCGTAGACCTGATTGGCAGGGTAAAAGGCTGTGCGGTAGGTGCGTTTTTCCGGCGGGATTTCCTCGTATGTCCAAAGGGGATTGGTTACATCCGCCAGTGCCCAGCCTTTTTGTGCCATATCTTCTAAATGGGCGGTGACGCTTTCTGTATCATAAAAAACGAAGTTTTCCAATCTTTGTTTGCGTTTCATGTCAAAGCCCTCCTTTATAGCGGTGGTAATCCGCCGTCAGCAGCATCAGACGTTGATATTCCTTTTCCAGCATATCTAATCCCGTTTGGGTGATTTGGTAGCAGCGTTTTCGTCCCTCCACCCGGGTTTCGGCAATGATGCCGGCTTTTTGGAACTGTTCCAGCAAATTGTAAAGGGTGCCGGGACCGATGGTGACGCGTCCCGCTGTCATGGCAGCCACTTTTTCCATGATATCCATGCCGTAACATTCTTCCTGCAAACACAGGAGGATGTAAAACATCTGCTCCGTCAGGGTCTGGAATTTTTCTCTTGCCATGTCCACCACCTCCTATACTCGATTATCGATAATTCTTGATTTGATAGTATCATCGAATATCGATAATGTCAACGGCATTTGATTTTTGTAAGAAAAATGAAAAAAATCCCCTTTTCCGAAGAAAAGGGGAAGTGCTTACAGGAAAAACGCCACCACCAACAGTGGAATGGCAAAAAGGATATTCATAATGGTAAAGTGTTTCAGATACTTGCCTTTGGCTTTTTCGTTTGCCTGCACAAAGAATTTATAGGAAATCAGGCTTGCCATGGAGGCGATGAGGGTACCCAGACCGCCGATGTTGACGCCAAAAAGCAGGTCTTTCCAGTGGTCTGTGAAACCGGAAAGGAGCACCGCCGCAGGCACGTTGCTGATGATCTGGGAGCAAAGGAAGGAAACAATCATTTCTCGTCCTGCCAATATGGAAGCGATGGCGTCCCGCATGGCTGGAATGCGCCCCATGTTTCCAATGAACACGAAAAAGAAGATAAAGGTGATGAGCAGACTGTAGTCCACCTTGCCCAGCACATCCCGTTCAAAAAATACGAACCACACCAAAGAGATGCCCAGCACTGTCCAGTAAGGCATTACATGGAATACGGTCATAAGGCAGGCGGCAAAGAGCATCAGCAGTGCGGAAAGAGTCACTTTTTCCCGCATGGAAAAGGCTTCGCCCTGTATAGGCGGCAGCATCTGACCGGAAAGGGGTACGTCTTTTGTCAGCATGCAGCACAGCACCAACAGGAACAGGGAAAGCAGCGTCAAAGGCAGCATGGTCAGAACGAAATCTGCCGGAGACATGCCGGAAACCGTATATAGATACAGGTTCTGGGGGTTGCCGATGGGTGTCAGCATACTGCCCAGATTGGCGGCAATGGTCTGCAATACCAGTATGGGAATCATTTCCCCTGTCAGGTCTGCCATTTGCAGCAGCAATATGGTAAAAGGAACGAATGTGATGAGGGCAACGTCATTGGTGACCACCATGGCAAAGAAAAAGCACAGCATCACCAGCAGCAGTGTCAGCTGTCTCAGACCGTTTGCCCAGTGAAGGAGGGTGTTGGCAATGGCTTTGAATATGCCCAGCGCCTGCAAGCCCCCCATGACGGACATGAGGCAGAACAGCAGCACCAAGACCTGCCAGTTGATATAGCCCATGTATTCTCCGTCCGGCGGAATCCACGCCATGGAAATGACTGCCAAAAGCCCTGCCACACAGAGAATGGTTTCTTTTTTGAAAAAAGCAATGAGTTTTGCGCCCATAATCGGTTCCTTTCTATCTTCATGATTATTGTTCAACGGTTACACATTATACCCCCAAGAAAGGCCAAAAGCAAGCAAAAACCCTGATTTTTCCGGCGAAAAGCCTTTTTGGGTTGCACGACAAAGGGTTTTTGCGTACAATAAGAACGAAAAAGATTTTGCGGAAAGGAGAAGCGCCATGGAACTGAA
This sequence comes from Anaerotignum lactatifermentans, assembly GCF_014982935.1. Lineage (NCBI taxonomy): Bacteria > Bacillati > Bacillota > Clostridia > Lachnospirales > Anaerotignaceae > Anaerotignum > Anaerotignum lactatifermentans. The sequence continues at coordinate 13,965 of NZ_JADCKK010000058.1, forward strand.
CGAAATCATCGCGGAAAACCTGAAACGTCTGCGGACGGAACGGGGGCTTTCTTTAGGCAGACTGGCGGAATTGTCCGGTGTCAGCAAGGTGATGCTTTCCCAAGTGGAAAAAGGCGAATCCAGCCCTACCATTAACACCCTGTGGAAGATTGCCACCGGTTTACAGGTGCCCTATACCCAGCTCATCGACATTCAGGCTACCAAGCCTTTTTTTGTGCCAAAAGCTGAGAGCGCATTGGTGGACGACGGCAAGGGCTACCGTGTGTATCATTACAATCGGGCGGAAGGCAGCCGGGATTTTGAGTTTTTCAACAGTGAGCTGGACACAGGTGCTTCTTTTACTTCAGAAGGACACGGCACCCATACCCGGGAATCTTTGCTGGTGACGGCAGGGGAACTGGTGCTGGTTTTGGAGACAGTGGAATATGTCATGGCAGAAGGGGATTTTATACAGTTCGATTCCTCCCGCCCCCATACGTATATCAATCGGGGAGAGGTCATGACCGTATTTACCAATATTGTTTATTACGAAGGATAAGGGAGGACAACTATGTTTTGGGTTGGATGTCATTTATCGGCGTCAAAGGGGTATCTTGCCATGGGCAAAATGGCAGAGAAAATCGGCGCCAATACCTTTCAGTTTTTCACCAGAAACCCCAGAGGGGGCAGCGTGAAAGCATTGGATTTAGAGGATATTGCTGCTTACCGCGCTTTTGCGGCTCAAAAAGGCTTTGGAAAAATTCTGGCACATGCGCCTTACACCATGAACGCCTGTGCCGCTGATGAAGGTCTGCGGGAATTTGCCGCAAACGTCATGGCGGAGGATTTGGACAGATTGTCCCATCTGCCGGAAGCCATGTATAACTTCCACCCCGGCAGCCATGTGAAACAGGGTGCAGATGTGGGCATTGAAAAAATCGCCGACCTGCTGAACCGTGTGCTGAAACCGGAAACAAAGACGGAAGTGCTGCTGGAAACCATGGCAGGCAAAGGCACAGAAGTTGGCAGAAATTTTGAGGAACTCCGCGCCATCATAGATAAAGTAGAATTGGGAGAAAAATTAGGGGTTTGCATGGACACCTGTCATGTTTTCGACGGAGGATATGACATTGTGGAACATCTGGATGATGTGCTGGCGGAGTTTGACCGCATCATCGGGCTGGAACGGCTGAAAGCCATCCACCTCAACGACAGCAAAAACCCCATGGGCAGCCATAAGGACAGACACGCCTGTCTGGATGAAGGGGAAATTGGTATGGCGGCACTGAGCCGTATCATCAACCATCCTAAGCTGAAACATCTGCCCTTTTTGCTGGAAACACCCAATGAATTGGACGGTTATGCCAGAGAAATCGCTTGGCTCAGGGAAGTAAGAGAGGGAGAATAATATGCATATAGAAGAAATGGATATGGAAGTGGAATGGAACGAGGAAATGGAGCGCATCTGGTTTTACCAGACAAAAGTCGGTGAAATCGGCATCGGGGAGAAATTTGGCGCCATCGTTCGGGTCACATTCGGCAGAGACATGGGCGGTCTGCCGGAAGAATTTGACATGACAGAAACCCCTCTGCTGAAACTGGCAGCGGTGGAAATTCAGGAATATCTGGATGGGAAACGGAAAACATTCGATTTGCCTCTGGCACCGGAAGGAACCCCTTTCCAGAAACAGGTATGGCAGGAACTCAGAAAAATCCCTTATGGGCAGACAGCTACCTATGGGGAAATTGCTGCCGCTGTGGGCATCCCCAAAGGGGCAAGAGCCATCGGTCGTGCCAACCATGAAAATCCCATTGCCATCCTCATTCCCTGCCATCGTGTGGTAGGGGCAAACGGTAAGCTCACAGGCTATGCCGCAGGCATTGAAATCAAAAAAGCCCTGCTGACCATTGAGCAGGGAGAACAACTGAAGATTCGGGAATAAACTGTAGCAAAACTAAGGTTTACATTTTTCAAGAACGCGGAAGGGTTTGGGGAACAATGGGTCAACACATTTGCTCCGCAAATGCCAGCCATAAATGGCTGACCGCATGTCTTGCGGTGTGGGGTCAACACATTTGCTCCGCAAATGCCAGCCATAAATGGCTGACCGCATGTCTTGCGGTGTGGGGTCAACACATTTGCTCCGCAAATGCCAGCCATAAATGGCTGACCGCATGTCTTGCGGTGTGG
>NZ_JADCKK010000059.1:0-15900 GCF_014982935.1 Anaerotignum lactatifermentans
TCCTAATTATCCACTACAATTTTCAGACCAGCACTGGTGTGGTGGTCTTATTTTGATACCCAATTTTCAACCTGTATAAAATTTTCAATGTTCTTTTAATTTAGCCTTGACTTTTTATTTGCAGGCTATTTTTGGTTTTGGAAAAAGAAACTGCGAAAAAGTTTGGCGTTGGGACAGTCAGACTGGATGCCGTCGGTTTTGTTTGGCAAAAAGGGAGCCATTTGTGTATCCTCTGTTCCGCAGAGCCCCACTGCCGTGTACCGCTTCAGAAAATCCCCGAAGGAATGCCCCAATACATAGAGGTGATATTCTGCGGCATATAAATCCAGATAAAGAACCGGCGGATCGAAAGGATCCTGACTGTAGTCAAATATCAGATAATCTCCGCAGGGTACCCAGGTTAGAGGGAGTACATTTTGCAGCTGTGCAGCAGAGGGATGCTCTGGTTCTACCAGACAGACGTGAATCGCCTCCTGACAACTTTCGTTTAATAACGGCAGGTCATCCAGAGAAAGTTCCAGAAAAGCGGAAAATAAACTATGGATGGAAGACGGTAATTTTTTCAAGAAATCATCAGAAAAATACGCGGTCAATTTCAGATAGCGTGCATGACAGAGAAAAAATGTCCGCAGGCTGTCGGGAAGCCTTCGATTGATTTGCTTTTCTACAGCGGAGATTTCTTCTTCGGTGGCAGGAGGTTCTAACTGAAATAAAGGGGAATCATCTTTATCACAGATTGGCTTATATGCCTCCATCCAGCGGGACATGGTTTTCAAAATTTCTTCATAGTCCATATATATCACTCCATTCTTCCGAAAAAAGCTCTTTTTTTCATCATAAAGAAAAAGGGAATTTTTGTCCAGAAAAAAACAGCTTTGAAAGGTTTCATCAAAGCTGTTTTAGCAGTATTTTCATCAGTAAACAAAGAAAGCTGAAATCCTAATCTATTGTAGAGGATTCCAGCTTTCTGATTTTTATAAGATTTTATTTGTTTCTGAAGAGTAAGTTGCTTTTTATGTATCTCTTATTTTTGTTCTGCTTTTTCACTCTGTAATGTGGTGATAATATGGTCGATGATTTGGGCAGTCAGTCCCCAGATGGTTTTGCCTTCATAATTGTAGAACAGTTCAGGAACCTTGTAATCCCGGAAACCATATTCCTTGCCGTTTTCAATGCGTTCATAAGGAAAAGACACAGTCATATCTGCCCGCCAGTACATGTAATGGACTTCCGGTTTCTGTTCCATGAAAAAGGAAATGGGCACTGTAAAGACTTCTGCCACTTCTTCTTTCTGGCAAGTCAGATTCTTGTAATGGTCATAGGAAACGAATCCGATATACGGCTGAATCAGCGCACCGTAAACGGTGAGCATGAAGTTACTTTTGCCTAAAATCTGGATTTGTTCCGCAGGAATGCCGATTTCTTCCTCTGTTTCCCGCAGAGCGGTTTGTTTCAGGTTTTCGCCTTTTTCCTGATGCCCACCGGGAAAGCAGATGTCGCCGGGCTGACGCACATGGGCAGCACGCTTGGTCAGAACAAAATGCAGTTCATTATTTTTCTCTGTCAGCAGAGCCATGATGCCGAATTTTTTCAGTTGCAGTATGGGCTGCGGTTCCTTTGCGCCAAAAGTCTGGCGAAAGTCCGCGGTAGTAGGTTTTTCTGCCAAAACAATCAGTCCTTTCTCAGTTTGATATAGGAAGCGGCGCGTTTCCGCCGGTTTTCTTCAATTTCCGCATAATGTTTTCGGGTGGTGTTAACGTCTGCATGTCCCAATGTATCGGCTACCAGATAAATGTCGCCTGTTTCCTGATAGAGATTGGTGCCGTAGGTACTCCGCAGTTTATGAGGCGTAATGTTTTTTGCCGTAACACCATGGGCATACTTTTTCACCAGATTCTGCACAGCACGAACAGAAATGCGTTTTCCCTGAGAAGAAAGGAAAAGGGCGTCGTCATTTTCGTCTTTGGTGACTACCTGATTCCGTTCCTCAAGATAATCGGAAAGGGCTTCTGCCACTTCTTCTCCGAAATACAGCATCACTTCATTACCGCCTTTGCGCAGGACTTTTACAGCATAATTCTGAAAATCCAAATCTTTCCGGTTGATACCCACACATTCTGATACACGCATACCAGTGCCCAGCAGCAATGTGATGAGTGCCAAATCACGCTTTTTTGTTTTCTCATGGCGAGCTTTCTGCCGGTCAGTCAAGTTATTGCCGCTTTCCACCGCATCCAGCAGGTTTGCCATTTCGTTGACATCCAGACGGGTAATTTTCTTTTCGTGGATTTTTGGCGTATCCACAATGGTGGCAGGATTGGCTTTGATCTTTCCTTTTTTATAGAAGTATTTATACATGGAACGAACGGAAGCCAGTTTTCTTGCCTTGCCTTTTTCATCGTTATGGTGGGCTGTCTGCTGCTGGGGCTGGTTCTGGTCAGGGGCTATATAATAGGAAAGATATTCCAGATAACATTCGATATCCTCTGACGTAATCTGATCCAGTGCATCCACTTCCAGATGGCGGGTTTCCATACCCCCCAGTTTATCATGTTCTTCATAAAGATAACGGAAGAATACGCGCAGGTCATAGGCATAGGCCAGTCTGGTTTTTGTGGAAGTGGTCTGAGCGATACCACGGAAAAACTCCCGCAAAAATGGCGGCAGGTCTGCCTGTACTTCTCGCAGCAGTTCCGTTTCTTTGATCTTCAGTTCTTCATGGTAAACAGACATCTTAGATCTCTCCGTTCCAACCCTTGATTTGTGAGCGCTTGATGGCGCCGAATACTTTTTCCTGCAAGTTATCGTAATTTTTGGACAGTTCCGCCAGCAGTTCTTTTGTTTCCTGACGTTTGGTGTTGCCGTCTGCCAGACAGGGGTTTTTTACAATATCAATGCCGCTTTTTGTCACAAAAGAACGACATTCCCATTCGGGCACATACATGAGCGGGCGAATGGAATAGAGCTTGCTCCGATCCAGATAGCTGACAGGTGCAAAGCAGTTGATGCGCCCTTCGTAAAACAGGGACATGAAGAATGTTTCCACCACGTCGTCTTTGTTGTGACCCAATGCTACTTTATTACAGCCCAGTTCTTCCGCTTTGGTATTCAAAGCGCCTTTACGCATTTTTGCGCAGAGGGAACAGGGATTTTTTTCTTTTCTTTCTTCAAAAATAATCTGTCCGATATCCGTGTTGACAACGGTATAAGGCACACCGATGCTGTCACAAAGTGCCTGAATGTCATCGTAGACAGCCCCGGGCAGTCCCAGAGAAACGGTGATGGCTTCCAGTTCGAAGTGCTTGGGATAAAAACGCTGCAAATGCTTCAGTGCAATAAGCAGACAGATGCTGTCTTTCCCCCCGGAAACGCCCACAGCGATTTTGTCGCCTTCCTCGATCATGTGGTAATCGTCCACGGCACGGCGGACATAACTCAGTAATTTCTGTAATTTCATAAATGCTTGTTCCTCCTCATTTCATGGTTTCCATTATAGCGAATTTTTGTGAAAAATCAAAGGAATACTGTTCATTTTTTTGGAAAAGGGATATAATGAAAGCAATATAGATTTTGAAACGTATCATGGGAGGAACCATATGAAAAAGTCAATGACCTTTCTGCTGGCAGCAGCGGTAGCAATGTTCGCAGGATGCGGACAGGAAGAAACAGTAGAGAAACAGCCGGAAGTGACTGTGGAAAAAACGGCTGAAGAATTGAAAGAAGATGCTGTGGCAGAAAAATTGGAGCACATGACTGTAGAGGAAAAAGTAGGGCAGATGCTCATGATGGATTTTCGGAAAAATCCTGACGACAGCGGCATGACTGTTCTTTCGGAAGATGTGGCACAGAAGATTGCTGACTACCATTTGGGCGGTGTCATTTTGTTTGCGGAAAATCTGGATACAGCAGAACAGACCAAAGAACTTGTGGCAGATATGCAGAAGGCGGCGGACATGCCTTTGCTCATTGGCATTGACGAAGAAGGCGGCATGGTTTCCAGATTGGATAAAAGTCAGATTCCCCATACTTCTATTCCCAATGCAAAAGACATGAATGGAGATACAGCGCAGGCGGAAACCGCTGGTAAGGAAATTGGCAGCGTCCTGTCAGAATTGGGAATCAATGTGGATTTCGCACCCATTGCGGATATTCATACCAATCCAGAAAATACAGTCATTGGCGATCGTGCTTATGGAACCGATGCCCAGACAGTGGCGGATATGGCTTCTGCCTTTGCAAAAGGGCTGGAAAGCGAAGGTGTCAGCGCAACGGCAAAACATTTCCCGGGACATGGTGATACAGGGACAGACTCCCATGACGGTATGGCTGTTTCAGAACATGATTTGCAGCGCCTGCAGGAAGTAGAATTTGTGCCTTTTCACCGTTTGGCAGATGAAGGCATTGATTTGATGATGGTGGGACACATCACCATGCCTAATGTGACAGATGATGGTCTGCCGGCAAGCCTTTCCAAAGAAGCCATTGATTTATTGCGGGAAGAATTGGATTATGACGGCATCGTTATCACCGATGCCATGAATATGGGTGCCATTGTGGATTATTACCCTGACGGAGAAGCGGCAGTGAAAGCGGTGGAAGCAGGTGTGGATATTGTGCTGATGCCGGCGGATTTGGATGATGCCTACAACAGCCTGTGTGAAGCAGTGCAGACCGGGGAAATTTCAGAAAACCGGCTGGATGAAAGTGTGGAAAGAATCCTGTCTCTGAAGTATGATAAGGGAATGTTGGTTCCATAAATGCAAAGTATTGAAAAAACAGCAAAAAATTGGTATAATATTTTTTAATCTTTTTTAAAAATCCGAAGAAAAACGGGGAGTTAAAACATATGAATGAGGAAGAAAGAGGGGTGACAGGTATGGCTATTGAAGATCAACTGTATCAGGAATTGGTGGAAAAAATCAAAACGTACCATCCTGCAAAAGACTTTGATATGCTGGAAAAAGCATACAATCTGGCAAGAGAAGCCCATAAGGATCAAAAGCGTAAGTCCGGCGAGCCATATATCATTCATCCTTTGAAAGTTGCGTATATTCTGGCTGAACTGGAATTGGACATGGAATCCATCGTTGCGGGGATTCTCCATGACACCATTGAGGATACGCCTTATACCTATGAAGATATTTCACGTATTTTCAGTGAGGAAATCGCCGTTCTGGTTGATGGTGTTACAAAATTGGGTAAGTTGTCTTACTCCACAAAAGAAGAAATTCAGGCAGAAAACTATCGTAAGATGTTTTTGGCAATGGCAAAGGATATCCGTGTTATTTTGATCAAGCTGGCTGACCGTCTGCATAACATGCGGACACTGAACTATATGACGCCGGAAAAACAGCGGGAAAAAGCCCAGGAAACCATGGATATCTATGCGCCTTTGGCACATCGTCTGGGGATTTCCAAGATCAAATCGGAAATGGAAGATCTGTGCTTTAAGTATCTGAATCCAGAAGCCTATTTTGATCTGGCTGCAAAGATTGAAAAGAAACGTATCGAGCGTGAAACATTCGTTGCGGATATCGTCAAAGAAGTCCGTGAAAAAATGGAAGAAGCGGGTATCAAAGGCAAAATTGAAGGACGCAGCAAACACTTTTTCAGTATTTATAAAAAAATGGTCAACCAGAATAAGACACTGGACCAGATTTATGACCTGTTTGCCGTTCGTGCCATTGTGGATTCCGTCCGCGACTGTTACGCGGTGCTGGGTATCGTCCATACCATGTATAAACCTATGCCGGGACGATTCAAGGACTATATCGCTATGCCCAAGCCCAATATGTATCAGTCCCTCCATAACACACTGATCGGTCCTTCCGGGGAACCTTTCGAAATCCAGATTCGTACATGGGAAATGCATCGTACCAGTGAATATGGTATCGCAGCCCATTGGAAATACAAAGAAGGCAAATCCGGCGAAAAAGGCACCAAAAAAGAAGAAGCAAAACTGGCTTGGCTCAGACAGATTCTGGAATGGCAGAAGGATATGTCCGATAATAAAGAATATCTGGATACCATCAAGCTGGATTTGAATATCTTTACTGACCAGGTATACGCTTTTACACCACAGGGCGAAGTTATTCAGCTGCCAAAGGGTTCTACACCCATTGACTTTGCTTATATGATTCACTCCGCTGTCGGCAATAAGATGGTAGGTGCAAGAGTCAATAACCGTATGGTAACCATTGACTATAAGATTCAGAACGGGGATATTGTGGAAATCATGACATCCCAGAACTCCAAAGGTCCTAGCCGTGACTGGCTTACATTGGTCAAGAGTTCTCAGGCACGTACCAAGATCAAGCAGTGGTTTAAAAAGGAAGAAAAAGAAGAAAATATCATCCGCGGTCGTGAATTGATTTTGGCGGATATGAAGAAAAAAGGTTTGCAGCCTTCCGACCTGCTCCGTCCTGAATGGCAGGAACTTGTCATCAACAAATATGACTTTAAGGATTGGAATGCGGTCCTTGCAGCCATCGGATACGGCGGTTTGAAAGAAGGTCAGGTTGTCAACCGACTGAAAGAAGAATATCTGAAAGAAAAACGGAAACAGCAGACAGCAGAAGATATTCTCAATGACTTTGAGAAAACTGTCAGCCAGAAACCGTTGAAACATAAGAGCAAGAGCGGCATTGTGGTAGAAGGTGTCGGCGACGTTGCCGTGCGTTTCTCCAAGTGCTGCAGTCCCGTTCCCGGCGACGAAATCGTTGGTTTTGTCACTCGCGGACGTGGGGTTACCATCCACCGTACTGACTGTATCAATATTCTGAACCTGAGCAATGAAGAACGGGGCAGATTGATTGATGCGGAATGGGATACCCAGTATACCCATGGGGAAGTGGATGCTTCCTATCTGGCGGAAATTCGCGTCATTGCCAACGACCGTACTGGTCTGCTGCTGGAAATCAGCCGCCATCTGGCAGACGAGGACATTTCTGTCAAAGGCTTCAATATCCGTACCACAAAGGATATGACAGCCATTTTCAACATCACTATGGAAATCAGAACCAAAGATCAGCTGGAACGTGTCAATAAACGTCTGAAAGGTATCAAAGGCATCATTGATATTGAACGTGTCAGCGGTTAAGTAATAGGAGGATGAACATGCGCGCAGTATTGCAGAGAGTTTCACAGGCAAGCGTAACCGTTGACGGTCAGGTCATCGGTGAAATCGGAAAAGGTGTTATGGTATTGTTCGGCATGCTGGGAACAGATGACGACAAAACCATTGAATATATGCTGGATAAGGTTGTAAACCTGCGTATTTTTGAAGACGAAAACGGCAAAATGAACCTGTCCTTGCTGGACATTGACGGGGAACTGCTCATTGTGCCTAACTTTACTTTGTATGGCGATGCTAGAAAAGGCAGACGTCCCGGTTACTCCGGCGGTGCGGCTCCAGATGTGGCAACAGTGCTGTTTGACAAACTTTGTGCAAAAGCAAAGTCTATGCCCATTAAGAAAGTGGCAACCGGTCAGTTCCAGGCAGATATGAAAGTGGCACTCATCAACGATGGTCCTGTGACACTGCTGCTGGATAGTGAAAAATTGTTCTAAAAAAGGATTTTGGATATGATATATTATCGTTTGCGGGGACATGAGCTGCAAAATGACGTGCAGACCATGGTACAGGTGTTTTACCCCAACTTGCATTATTATCGGACAGAGGAAATCTCTGCCGAAGAAACAACCGTAGAAAGTTCCGTGGAAAAAGGCATTGCTTCGGCAATGCTTTATCGGCGTGGAGAGCAGGTTTCTGCTTGGTCTGTGCCTTATACAGAACCTTTGACAGAAAAAGAGAAAAAACGTCTGGTAAAGCTGACCATTTTTGCCCTTTTGAGCAGAGAAACGGGTATGTATCCCAGATGGGGGCTTTTGACAGGGGTTCGTCCTGCGAAAATCGTCAATACCCTTCTTTCTGAAGGCAAAAGCGACGAAGAATGTCTGCGGTATCTCACAGAAAAGTATCTGGTGGCGCAGCAGAAAGCGGAATTGACTTTGAAGGTGGCAAAAGCGGAGCGCAGACTTTTGGCAGGCAATGAAAAAACAGACATCAGCCTGTATATCGGCATTCCATTCTGTCCTACCCGCTGTCTGTACTGTTCCTTTACAGCTTATCCCTTGAAGCAGTATGAAAAAAGAGTGGACGAGTATCTGGATGCCATGTTCAAAGAAATGGAATATCTGGCAGAGTACGCCCAGAACTTCCATTTGAAAAATATCTACATCGGCGGCGGCACACCTACATCTTTGACAGAAGAACAGCTGGAACGTCTGCTGCAAAAGGTACAGGAACTGTTCGCACCTACAGAAGATATGGAATACACTGTGGAAGCAGGTCGCCCCGATACCATTACGAAGGAAAAACTGCGGCTCATGAAAGTTTATGGTGTCAACCGTATTTCCATCAATCCCCAGACCATGAACGAGGAGACTCTTAAACGTATTGGCAGACGCCATACGGTGGAGGACATTCGCCGGGTATTCTGGGAAGCTAGAGAAGTGGGACATGACAATATCAACATGGACTTGATTCTGGGTCTGCCTGAAGAAACACCGGAAGATGTACGTCAGACTATGGAAGAAATCATAGCACTGGAACCAGATAATGTGACTGTTCACACACTGGCGGTAAAACGTGCATCCCGCCTGAAAGAGCAGTTTGACCTGTATACCATGACCACAGCAGAAGTGCTGGAGGAAATGCTGGAAATCGCAGCGGATTATGCGGAAAGAATGGGACTGGAGCCTTATTATATGTATCGCCAGAAAAATATGGTAGGGAACTTTGAAAATGTGGGATATTGCAAACCCGGCAAAGAAGGGGTTTACAACATCCAGATCATGGAAGAAAAACAGACCATTCTGGCGGCAGGCGCAGGGGCAAGCACAAAAACTGTTGACCCCGCTACAGACCGCATCGAGCGTGTGTTTAACGTAAAGAGCATTGAAGATTATATCGGCAGAATTGACGAAATGATAGAAAGAAAGCGGCAGGGATTGCCGCAGGGAGGTAAATTATGATTCAGTTGGTAAAAGGTACAAAGGATATTTACGGTGCAGAGGTAAAAGCATGGCAGCGCATCGAAGGCAAAATGCGCAATCTCTGCGAAACATTCGGCATTGGGGAAATCAGAACACCTGCCTTTGAATTTACAGAACTTTTTGTCAGAGGCGTAGGGGAAACAACCGACATCGTACAGAAAGAAATGTATACTTTCACAGACGACGGTGACAGAAGTCTGACACTGCGCCCCGAAGGTACCGCAGGTGCCGTTCGTGCGTACATCGAACATGGTATGCACAACAACGCACAGCCCACAAAGCTGTATTATATTTCTCCCACATTCCGTTGTGAAAATACACAGGCAGGCAGACAGCGTCAGTTCCACCAGTTTGGTGTGGAAATGCTGGGTTCCTACAGCGCAGCACAGGATGCGGAAGCTATTTCCGTTGCAGCAGCACTGCTGGAAGAAATGGGCATCCATGGTGTACAGCTGCGTATGAACAGCTTGGGCTGTCCTGAATGCCGCAGCAGATACAACAAACAGCTGCGCGAATTCATCGGCAATAATTTGGACAAGCTGTGCCCTACCTGCAAAGAACGTTTCGAAAAGAACCCTCTGCGTGTTCTGGACTGTAAAGAAGAAAGCTGTCAGGCAGTTATCGCAAACGCGCCTTCTGTTCTGGATTGTCTGGATGAAGAATGTACTGCACACTTCCAGAAAGTACAGGATATCCTGACAGAAATGGGCATTGATTTTGTTATTGATCCTAAGATTGTTCGTGGTCTGGACTACTATACAAGAACTGTATTTGAATTTGTATCCGATGGTTTGACTGTTTGCGGCGGCGGTCGTTATGACAATCTGGTAGAAGAATGCGGCGGCAAACCCACCGGCGCCGTTGGTTTCGGCCTGGGTATTGAAAGACTGATGATGATTCTGGAAAAACAGAATGGTCCCATCGAAGAAGCTCCTGAACGTGACGTTTACATCGGTTCCATGGGTGAAAAAGGCTTGATCAAAGCTCAGGGCATCACACTGGCACTGCGGAAAGCAGGCGTGCGCGCAGAATGCGATACCGTAGAACGCAGCGTAAAGGCACAGATGAAATACGCAAATAAAATTGGTGCGAAATACTCCGTTATCATTGGGGATTCCGAACTGGAAAACAACAGCGTAGAGCTGAAGGAAATGGAAACAGGTGAAAAAGAAACTGTTGTTCTTTCCGAACTGGCAGAAGTGCTGAAAGCAAAATTGAAATAAGACAGAGAAAAGGGACAGAAAGGATTCTGTCCCTTTTTTTATCTGAAAAAAGAAATGACGATTCTAATCTCTTGTGGTATGATGTAAGAAAGACAAGTGTACATGAAGAAAGGAGGGCACCATGCTTGACAGTATCCCTGATGGGGATGAAATGAAAAGCTTGTTGGGAGATTTCCTGTATGATGTTTGGACACAGTTAACTGCTTGCATTGATGAAACATATGACATGGAACGGACATGGAACAAAGGCGGCAAGGCATGGAAATATGAGTACAAATATCGTCGGGGCGGTAAGACACTGTGCGCTTTGTATGCGCGGGAAAACTGTATGGGATTTATGGTCATCCTTGGAAAAGAGGAGAGAGCAAAGTTCGAAGCGGACAAAGATGCCTATGCCAAAGAAATTCAGCAGGTATATGAAGAATCCAAGACCTATCACGATGGAAAGTGGCTGATGTTTGAGCCAAAGGATCAGTCGTTATTTGATGATTTCATGAAATTGCTGTTGATCAAAAGAAAACCTAACAGAACGTAATTTGTTTCTGCACATGAGGAAAATGGATGCGGAAAAGAGCAGAAATACAATCTTTTCCCTCAGAAAAACAGGATTTTGACAAAAGAATGTCAGTATTGTGGCAAAAGTCCTTGCCACAATGCCCATTCTGGTATTATAATTTTAATGTAGGATATTTTATTCCTAAAAAAGAGAAAGAGGTGTTTTAAAAATGGCATTGGTAACAACAAAGGAAATGTTTGAAAAGGCATTCCAGGGCGGTTACGCGATTGGTGCGTTCAACATCAACAATATGGAAATCGTACAGGGCGTTGTGGCTGCCGCAAAAGCACAGAACTCTGCAGTTATCCTGCAGGTATCTAAAAGTGCGCTGAAATATGCTCACCCCAAATACCTGAAAGCTATGGTTGACGCGGCTGTAGAAGAAACAGGTCTGGACATTGCGCTGCATCTGGATCATGGTCCCGATCTGGAAACATGTAAAGAATGCATCGAATGCGGTTTCGCATCCGTTATGTTCGACGGTTCTCATTATGATTACGAAGAAAACGTAGCAAAAACAAAAGAAGTAGTAGAATATGCGCATGCAAGGGGCGTAGTGGTTGAAGCGGAATTGGGCAAACTTGCAGGCGTAGAAGACGATGTAAAAGTAGACGCTGCCAACGCTACTTACACAGACCCTGACCAGGCTGTAGACTTCGTAAAACGCACAGGCGTTGATTCTCTGGCAATTGCCATTGGTACAAGCCATGGTGCTTACAAATTCAAAGGTGAAGCAAAACTGGACTTCGACCGTCTGGAAACCATCACAAAGAAATTGGAAGATGCCGGCTTCCATAATTTCCCCATTGTACTGCATGGTGCTTCCTCTGTAGACCAGAGATGCGTTGCAATGTGCAATGAATACGGTGGTAAAATCGACGGTGCAAAAGGTATCCCTGCGGAAATGCTGCGTAAAGCATCTTCCATGGCTGTTTGCAAAATCAACATGGACACAGACCTGCGTCTGGCTATGACAGCTGCAATCCGTAAATCCTTTGGCGAAAATCCCGCTGCTTTCGACCCTCGTGGTTACCTGGGTGACGCAAGAAACCTGATTCAGGAACTGGTAGAAGACAAAATCAAAAACGTGATCGGTTCTGTAGATTCTATGAAATAAGAAATATCAGAACAATGATATTTAACTAAAAATAGAAAGAGCAATATCTGTTTGAATATACAGATGTTGCTCTTTTTTTGTACGGGAAAAGATACATGTTCTTGCAATGCCTTTATGGATGGGATAAAATAGAAACAGAGTAATTTGTTATCCAAGGAGGGATTCTTATGTATGAACTGGTTCAGGTGGCAGCAAACACCTATTATATCAATAGCCCGTCTAAAATGGGGGTATACCGTGTCAGCGACGATGATGTATGGCTCATTGACAGTGGCAATGACAAGGATGCGGGTAGAAAAGTGCAGAAAATTCTGGAAGCACAAGGCTGGAAGCTGACAGCAATCATCAATACCCATTCCAATGCAGACCATATCGGCGGCAATACGCTGCTGCAAAATCGTCTGAATTGTGCCGTTTACAGCACACCTATGGAAAACGCTGTTATTGAAGCACCTATTCTGGAACCCTCTTTCCTCTATGGGGGCTATCCTTTCAAAAAACTGCGGAATAAATTCTTAATGGCAACACCTTCCAAAGCTCAGGATATTGCGGAAGCGAAACTGCCGGAAGGCATGGAGATCATTCCGCTGGGTGGTCATTTCTGGCAGATGATTGGTGTGAAAACGCCTGATAATGTATATTTCCTGGCAGACTGTTTGTTTGGTGAAAATATCGTGGCAAAATACCACGTGAACTTCGTTTATGACTTGCAGGCATTTTTGGATACACTGGATTTTGTGGAACAGTTCCAGGGAAAACTCTGTATTCCTGCTCATGCGGAACCCACAGAGGATATTGTGTCACTGGTAAAAGTCAACCGTGATAAGTCTTTGGAAATTCTGAATAAGCTGCTGGAAATCTGCAAAACACCAAAGAACTTTGAATTGGTATTGAAAGAAGTATTTGAAGCCTTTGATCTGACCATGGATTATGGACAGTATGTCCTTGTAGGCAGCACCATTCGTTCCTATTTATCCTACCTGCTGGATAAGGGACAAATGGAAGCTTATGTGGAAAATAATCTGCTTCTTTGGAAGACCGCAGAAACTGTATAATTTGCTGAAAAAGTTTGTGACATTTTTTGTTATATTCTGTATACAGATTTCCTGTTTTTTGTTGACATGCTCATAGATAGGCTTTATTATATTGCATAGACCATTGAAACGGCACTGCTTCGGCAGTGCCTTGGTTTTCTATTAGGAGAAAAAATGAAAACGTCACAAAGGAGGAAAAACGAAAATGAGCACCACTGCGGTTCAGCCCAAAGAAAACAAAATGGGAACCATGCCTATCAACAAGCTGCTTTTGAACATGTCTTTGCCTATGATGATTGCCATGCTGATTCAGGCGCTGTATAACATCATTGACAGTATGTTCGTAGCACAGATCAGTGAAAATGCCCTTTCTGCGGTTTCACTGGCATTCCCCATGCAGAACTTTATGATTGCTGTAGGTACAGGGACGGGCGTTGGTGTCAATGCGCTGCTTTCCAAGAGCCTGGGCGCAAAGCGTATCAAAATTGCAAACAAAACGGCAAATGTCAGCATGTTTCTGGTATTCATGAACTGGATTCTGTTTATCCTGATTGGTCTGTTTGTAGCAAAACCCTTTTTGATGGGGCAGACCAAAGTGGCAGAAATCGTTGATTACGGCAATACATACCTGCGGATTTGCTGTGTGGCATCTCTGGGGATTTATGCGGAAATCGCACTGGAAAGATTGCTGCAGGCAACAGGACGCACCTTCTATACCATGATTACGCAGGCAACAGGTGCGGTTGTGAATATCATTCTGGACCCCATTCTGATTTTTGGCATGTTTGGTATGCCGAAAATGGGTGTTGCAGGTGCGGCATTGGCTACCGTTATCGGTCAGTTTATTGCAGCAGGGCTGGCACTGTTTTTCAACTTAAAGGTAAACCATGATATTAAATTTGACTGGAAAAACATGCTGCCTACAAAATTTGTGCTTTTCCATATTTATAAAGTTGCGGTACCTTCCATTCTGATGGTTTCCATCGGTTCTGTCATGATGTTCTGCATGAACCGTATTCTGGAAGTGTTCACCACAACAGCCATTGCAGTATTTGGTGTATATTTCAAATTACAGAGTTTTATCTTTATGCCGATTTTCGGTATGAATAATGGTATGGTACCCATCATTGCCTATAACTATGGCGCAAGACATCGTGATCGTATCATTGGTACCATCAAACTGGCAGTGATGTATGCAGTTGCTATGATGCTCATTGGTTTTGCAGTATTCCAGATTATTCCTGATAAACTGCTGCTGATGTTCAACGCATCCGAAAACATGCTTGCCATTGGTGTTCCAGCATTGCGTCTGATTTCCATCAGCTTCCTGCTGGCAGGTTTCAACATCATTTGTTCCTCTGTATTCCAGGCAATGGGCAATGGTGTTTTCAGTCTGATTGTTTCTGTTGTCCGTCAGTTGGTGGTATTGGTGCCTGTAGCGTTTCTGATTTCCAAGATGGGCGTTCTGGACCGCATTTGGTGGTCTTTCCCTATTGCGGAAGTTGTGGCAGCGGCAATTTGTATTTTCTTCCTGCGGAAGATTTTGAAAATGCTTGATTTTTAAGAGAATCAGAAAAGATGGTTTGTTCTTTCGGGACAGCCATCTTTTTTTGTTTGGTTGCGAAAAATGCCGCTTGTGTGGTACACTGAATTTATCAAAAAAGCAGGAGGTTACCGATGATTATTTACATCTGTCTTATGGCAGTGATGGCATATCTGGCGTTTCGATGGGGAAAGGAAACAAAGACAGGCACCTGTCATATGATGAAAGAGTATACAGAGAAAAAAGAAATGGCACAGCAAGTTGGAAATTTACTGCAGTTTGTAGGGAAATGCGCCTGTGCCAGCGGTGGACTCATGGCAGTCTGCTTTTTCTGGAGAATGCTGGCAGGAGATTTTCCGAGAGTGTTGGCAGCGGTTTCCATTTTATTTTACAGTGTTGGTTTTATCCGTGCCATGTTGATTCTGCAAAGAATACAGAAGGAAGAGAGGGGACAAAATTGAAGTATTTTGGTATCATGCTGTCCGTATTTGGTCTGGATACAGTGACGAAAATCTGGGCAAGAAAAAAACTGCCTCTGGGTGGAAAAACAGAAATCATCAAAGATAAATTTTATTTTCGGCGCATAAAAAACGATGGTATGGCATATAATACCCTTGAGCGAAATCCCAAAGCAGTGTTATATCTCACAGGCGGACTCATCGGTTGGTGCTTCGCTGCTTTCTGTATGATGCTCACAAAACAGGAGGAAAAAAAGCATTTGCTCCTGCCGCTTTCTGTGATGTTGGGCGGCGCTTTGGGTAACTTTTGGGATCGTATTCGACGTGGTGGTGTGACAGATTTTCTCTATATCAAGTGGAAAAAAGCGCCTATTTTCAACCTGGCTGACATTGCCATCGTAAGCGGCGGAATCTGGGGATTGCTTGCCTCTTTATGGAAAAGATAACAAGGAATTGGTTTTATTTTTAAAAAAACTATGGTATTTGTATAGATTAGGGGTTGAAGAATGTCGATAAACGTAGTATAATACACTCAGGAAACATCCTGAGATGCTCGATAGCCCATCGTTATTGAACCTACATGACTGAAAAGGGATTCCTATAAGCTAAAGTGATGTCAGGCCTCAAGATAATTCCCTTTGGGCGGAGGAAGACTGAGACTTTGGCTGCGGTTGCCCACCTGGCTTAGGCTAGGTGTCAAGAGATGGGAACGGCATTTCGGGATCTCCGTGCGTATGAGAACAGGTATATGGATATTGCATAATATTCATATACCTGTTTTTTCGTGCATAAAAACCTGCTAACAAAAGTCAAGACCTTTTCGCAGGTTTTTTAAATGTTCTCAACTAAATAAAAATTCCACGACAATTAGACCGGCTCAAAATCCGGTCTGTTGTTTTCTTGGGTTTATTT
>NZ_JADCKK010000006.1:0-78940 GCF_014982935.1 Anaerotignum lactatifermentans
AACTGAAGGGTGCTGGTACAGTCCTGAAAGATCTGACAGCAGAACAGGCTGTAGAAGCAATCGTGAAGAAACTGGAAGAAAAATTCATCATCTAATAATGGTTTGCTAAAGCAAACCACCGATGAAAAAATGGATTTCATCGGATATGCTGTGTGTGGAAAACCAACCGTTTTATCAGCACCTGTAAGGTGCTTTGAAACTCTGGTTTTCGGCATGCGGCGGAAATGAATCCCGCCTGCGTGAAGGGAGTTGGAAACCTGCGGTTTCCAAGCTTTCCCTGAAAAGGCGGCGGATGATCGGAATAAACAATATTTTTTGAGGAGGAAAATTCCCATGAGCAATGGTATTTTTGTAGTAGTGGAACAGAGAAACGGCAAAGTACAGAACGTAGGTCTGGAACTGATCGGTGAAGCTACAAGACTGAAAGCAGATCTGAAAGACGATGTATACGCAGTCCTGCTGGGCAGCGAAATCGAAGGCGAAGTAGAAAAACTGTATCACTACGGCGCAGACAAAGTAGTTCTGGTTGACCACCCTTACCTGAAAGAATATGTAACAGAACCTTACACAAAAGCTGTTACAGAAGTAATCAAAAAATTCGATCCCGAAATCATGCTGTTCGGTGCTTCTTCCATCGGCCGTGACGTTGCACCTCGTGTGGCTAGCCGTGTAAGAACAGGTCTGGTTGCTGATACAACAGGTCTGAGAATGGCTAAAACGCAGGAAGAATATGACAAAGAAGCAGCTATGGGCTGCGCAGATCCCACAAGAGCTCTGCTGATGACTCGTCCTGCATTCGGCGGTAACATCATGGCTACTCTGATGTGCCCTAGAACAAAACCTCAGATGGCTACCGTACGTCCTGGCGTTATGAAGAGAATCGACAAGGACGAAACAAGAAAAGGCGAACTGATCAAATTTGACGTTGACTTCACAGAAGCAGACATGAACGTTGAAATTCTGGAAGTTGTAAAATCCGATAAGAAATCCGTAGACCTGACAGAAGCAAAACTGATCGTATCCGGTGGTCGTGGTATCGGCGGTCCTCAGGGCTTCGACATGATCAGAGACGTTGCAGATGCACTGGGCGCAGAAGTTGGTTCTTCCAGAGCATGTGTAGACGCTGGCTGGATCGAAAAAGATCGTCAGGTTGGTCAGACAGGTAAAACAGTACGTCCTGACCTGTACATGGCATGCGGTATCTCCGGTGCTATCCAGCACGTAGCTGGTATGGAAGGTTCCGAACTGGTAATCTCCATCAACAAAAACGACACAGCTCCTATTTTCGAAGTATCTGACCTGGGTATCGTAGGTGACGTGAAACAGATCCTGCCTAAACTGGCTGATGCTATCAGAAAATACAAAGCAAGCAAAGCTACAAACTAATTTTTGAAGATGTAAACATCAAAATACAAACCAATTTTTTTAATCAAACAGGAGGAGAATGAAAATGGATAACTATTCTGTATTTTTCCCGGGTTATAGCGCTGGCGAAGACGCTTACAAAGAAATCACATCTGTTTGCAGCCCTTACGGCAACAAAGCAGTTGTAATCAGCGATGAAATTTCCATCAACGCTACAAAGAAATATCTGGATGAAGCAATCGCAGGCACAGATTTCAGCATCGAATACATTCTGTTCCCCGGTGAAGCTGCATTCGAATATGCAGAAGAACTGCAGCAGACAGACGCTGTAAAGAACGCAGACATGATCTTCTGCCTGGGCGGTGGTAAAGCAATCGATACAGGTAAACTGGTTGCTCACAACCTGAAAAAACCTTACTTCACATTCCCTACAATCGCTTCCACATGCGCATGTAACTCCGCACTGGGTATCTACTACTATCCGAACCATGTATTCCGTACATTCTTCCGTGTAGACAGACCCCCCGTACACATCTTCATTTCCACAAAGGTTATCGCAGAAGCACCTGCATCCTTCCTGTGGGCTGGTATCGGCGACGGTATGAGTAAAGAAATCGAAGTTAAATTCTCCGCAAGAGGCAAAGAAGACGAACTGACACTGTCCGAGCAGGCTGGTGTAGCTCTGAGCGGCTGCTGCACAGAACCCCTGCTGAAATATGGTGTTCAGGCTATGGAAGACTGCAGAAACAACCGCGCTTCCAAAGCAATCGAAATGGTTGCACTGGATATCTTCATCAACACAGGTATGGTTTCCAACATGGTTGACTCTCACAAATACAACACCAACCTGGCACACGCTCTGTTCAACAGTATGACAATCCTGCCTCAGGTAGAAGAAAGACATCGTCACGGCGAAGTTGTTTCCTACGGCACACTGGTTCTGCTGACAATGGACAAACAGTACGACAAACTGGATAGATTCTTCGATTTCTACAAAGAAATGAAACTGCCTACAAAACTGGCTGACATCGAAGTATCCGTTGACGAACTGGGCCCCGTTCTGGACGAAGCTGTTAAGAAATATGACCTGGACTACTCTCCTTACAAGATCACTCAGGACATGATCAAAGCTGCTATTCTGGAACTGGAAGAATACAACAAGAAAAAAGAAGCATAATTTGACTTAAGCCATTATGCACGGCGGGGAAATTTTTTCCCCTGCCGTTTTTTCTTTTTTTCGGGAAAAAAATGAACGCACTGCCGAAAAAGAAAGTCTGACAAGACTGCCGGTGCATCTTGACAGAATCCCATGCAGAAACTATACTGTGTATACATTTTTGAAACAAAGAAATGGGAATGGAACCAGAGGAGGTGAGGCGCGTTGCCTAAAATCGGAATGCGTATGATCAAAACATCCATTGCTGTTGCCATTTGTCTGCTGATTTATCTGCTGCGTGGGAAACAGGGCGTGCCTGTATTTTCTACCATTGCAGCCATGATCTGTATGCAGCCTTATGTAGAAAATAGTAAGTCCGTTGCCTTTAACCGTATCATCGGTACATTGACAGGGGCAGCCATGGGGATTTTGGTGTCGTATTTCATTCGGGAAATCCCCCAGAAATACGAATTTTTGCAGTATTTGATTATTTCCGCAGCTGTGATCCCTGCCATGTATATTACGGTGCTGCTGAAAAAGACTGGTGCCTCTGCCATGGCTGGGGTGGTACTGTTGGGGGTAACCCTTTCCACTGGGAATTATCCGCCTATGGTAGATGCCTTCAACCGTTCCTTTGAAACCATCGTAGGGATTCTGGTTTCTCTGGGGGTCAATGCGGTGCACCTGCCCAGACAGAAACGAGAGGAATTTTTCTTCGTCACAGGCTTTGACGGTGCTTTATATGATGAAAAACGCCATTTGACACCCTACAGCGTTTTTGAACTGAATCAATTATTGAATGATGGCATTAAATTTACCATTGCAACAGAACGTACCCCCGCAACTCTTATGTCGGAAATCGGTGGTCTGCATCTGAAACTGCCTGTCATTGCTATGGATGGGGCGGTGCTTTACGACTTGAATGAAAAACGGTATCTGGCTTGCAATGGTCTGTCTAAGGAAATGACAAAGAAAATCTGTGAATACCTGCAAGAGAAAGATTTTCACTATTTTCTGAATGTGGTACTGCAAGATGTGCTCCTCATTTATTACCGGGATTTCCATAATGAAGAAGAACGAAAACTTTATGAACGGGCGAGAAAATCCCCTTATCGGAATTATGTATATGGTGATGTGCCAGAAGAAGGGATTCCCGTTTATTTTCTGCTGGTGCTGAAAAATGAGGATGCAGACGAGGTGGAACAGGAACTGCGGCAGATGGAAGGGGCGGAAGAATTGCTGTTTTTGCGTGACCGCTCAGAAACACCGCCGGAGTATTGCCATTTGAAGATTTATCACAAAAACGCCACCAAGGAATATATGGTGCGTCGGTTGCTGGAAAGCGTCAGCGGTATGGGTAACCGAAAAGTCGTCGCTTTCGGCAGCAACAAAAACGATATTTCCCTTATGAACTGGGCAGACTTGTCTTATGCTACCGCAGACGCAACACCGGAGGCAAAGGCTGTTGCCGATTATCAGCTCCGGGGACACCATGGGGACGGCGTGGTGCGGACCATTTTGCATTTGTATGAACCACTGCCTTGGGAGAAAATCCCACCCAGACGCAGAAAAGAAAAAGGAGAACAGAAGAAATGACACAAGACTTGAATATATTTTCCCGGGCGGAACTGCTGCTGGGGGAAGAAGCATTGGAAAAACTCCGTTCTGCCCGTGTGGCGCTCTTTGGCATTGGCGGCGTAGGCTCTTTCGCGGCAGAAGCCCTGGCAAGAGGCGGCGTGGGACATATCACTTTGGTGGATGGGGATACGGTGAGCATCACCAACATCAACCGCCAATTGATTGCCCTTCATTCCACTGTGGGAAAAGAAAAAACCGCAGTCATGGCAGAGCGTATCGCTGATATTTCGCCGGAAACAGAAGTAGAAACTTATCCCGTGGTCTATGGGGCGGAAAATCGGGATTTGCTGGATTTTTCCATCTATGATTACGTCATTGACGCCATCGATACCGTTACCAGTAAGCTGATTCTCATTGAAGAAGCCAAAAAAGCAGGGGTGCCTGTCATCAGCTGCATGGGAACGGGGAATAAATTCCATCCCGAACGCTTTGAAGTGACGGACATTTCCAAAACCTCTGTATGCCCTCTGGCAAAAGTCATGCGGAAAGAACTGAAAGTACGAGGCATCAAAAACGTGAAAGTGGTGTATTCCAAAGAAGAACCCCGCAAGCCTGCGGAATCCACAGAAACAGGCAAACGTCAGATTCCCGGCAGCCTTTCCTTTGTGCCGCCGGTGGCTGGGCTGCTGCTGGCTGGGGAAGTCATCCGCCATATTGCAGGCATTACAGATTGAGATTAAGCCGAAAATTTCTATGCATTTTTTGATAGAAGTTTTCGGCTTTTTTGTATCATCAATTTTATCAAAATCCATGTTGCGCCGCCAAAGAAAAACGGCTATAATGGAACGAGTTTTGGAAAAGAAGTGTAACAAAAGAAAAGGAGCAGTTATGGATACGTTTTTGCCTTATTTGATTGTATGCCCCATGGTTTTTATGGCGGGACTCATAGACGCAGTGGCTGGCGGCGGCGGGCTCATTTCCCTGCCGGCTTATATGATTGCCGGTGTGCCTGTCCATGGCGCCATTGCCACCAATAAAATGAGTGCGGCTATGGGTACAGTGGCGGCAACTTATCGTTATGGAAAAAGCGGCTTTATCCACTGGAAGCGTGCGCTGCCTTGCGTGGTATTCGCTTTGGGCGGCTCTTATATCGGCGCAAGAATCACTTTGCTGTTGTCTGAACGCAGCATCCAGATTCTCATGCTGTTCATCCTGCCTGTGACTGCTCTGTATGTGCTGAGAGACCGCAGTCTGGACGCGGAACGGGTACCCTACAGCTACGGCAGAACCGTTTTGCTCAGTGTGCTGATTTCTTTCTGCATCGGTATTTATGATGGTTTTTATGGTCCCGGTACAGGAACATTCCTTTTGCTGCTGCTGACAGGATTGGCACATATCGGTCTGACAGAAGCGGCAGGCACCACAAAGGTCATCAATCTCAGCACCAATATTTCCGCATTGGTAGTATTCCTCCTCAATGGGGTAGTGATGCTGCCTTTGGGCATTGTGGCTGGGCTGTTCAGCATTGCCGGAAATTATGTGGGCACACGGATTTTTACGGAAAAAGGCACGAAATTTGTGAAGCCTTTTATACTGGTGGTATTGGTGATTTTCTTCATCAAAGTTCTGACAGAATTATTTGGATAACACAAAAAAGACGATTCCCCTAAGGGGCATCTTCATAAGAAAACAAAAGAAGCTGAAATCCTTATGATACAAAGGATTTCAGCTTCTTTGATTTTACGAAGATTTTATCTGATATGTTTTCTTCTGAAGACAGCCGTCGCAATTCCCCTTAAGAAATTAAGAAAAAACAATGTTTTCTTAAGGGAAATTTGCTGTAAGAATCTCCTCTTTTTTACGCCTCTTGGGGCTGTTGTTTGCCAAGTCTGCGCCAGATGGTAGTGGAAATGATTACGGTCAGTGCGCCGGAGATGGCAGGCGTAATGAAAATCCCCGTAATGCCCAAAATCTGCGGAAAGACTGCCAGAGAAAGGGCAGGGAAAATCAGTGCCCGGAACAGCATGATAGTCAACGAATCCCTTGCCCGGTCCATGGCGGTGAGGAAAGAGCTGATGACCATATTCAGCCAAAGGAACAGATACGCCGGTGCGTACAGATGCAGGGCAGTGACAGTCATTTCCAGCACTTCTTCGGAATTTTCCTGTAAGAACAGGGACGCCAGTTCTTTGGGGAAGCATACCATAGCCAGCAGACAGACCATAGAAATGGTCGCCGTGACTTTACAGCTCAAACGGAAAAATTCCCTTGCTTTCTGGTGATTGCCTGCGCCGATGTTGTAGCTGACTGGCGGCTGGAGGGAGTCCAGAATCCCATAAAGTGCCATGAGCAGCAGACTGTCCAAATACATAACGATACCATAAGCGGCAACGGCTGTACCGCCGCCCAGATGGAGCAGGAAGGCATTGACCACTGTGGACATGAAGGAACCGGAAATGTTGTTGAAAAACTCCGAACTGCCGTTATGAAAAATGCCCAGTGTGGTGGAAAGGGAAATCCGCGGGCGGGTGAAGCGCAGTGTCAGTTTTCTAAGGAAAATAGGTGTCAGGGCAATGAGCACCCCCAGCGTCATGCTGACAGATGTGGCAAGGGCGGCAAAGCGAATGTCCAGCCGCAAATACGCCAGCAGAAACCAGTCCAAAAAGATGTTCAGCACTGCCACGGAAATGTTCATCCACATGCTGAAATTGGCTTTGCCGCAGATCCGCAGATAGTTGTCAACGGCGAACAGGGGCATGATGGCAGGCATGAAATAAAGGAATATCCTTGTGTAGTCCCATGCCACTTCCGCCAAAGTGGTATCTTTGATCAAAAGGGTGATAAGTCTTGGTGCCGCAAGAAATCCCACAAGGGAGAACAGGACACCAATGCCCAGAATCATGCAGAAAGCCGCGGAAAATAGTCCGTTGGCTTCTTTATTTTTTCCTTGCCCCAATAAAAGGGCGATTTTCACAGAAGAGCCTACCGCCACCATATCCCCTACGGCAAAGAGAATCATAATAACGGGAAAGGCAAGGTTTACTGCCGCCAATGCGTGACTGCCGATGTATCGTCCTACGAAAATGCCGTCGATCATCATATAGATGGACGAAACCACCATGGCTAAAAGCCCCGGCAGGGCACAGCGGAAAAATATCTTTCTGGTAGGCAGTGTTGCGAATTGTACTTCGTTCATAAGCGTTCATCAAGACAAATTTCTCCGATATAGGAAAGCATTTCGGAGAATTTCTCGATTTCCTCCTTTGAATAGCGTTGTTCCATAGATTCACTGATTTGGTTGGTGAGTTTTGTGTAAATAGACTGGGTATCCGCGTCAAAAGAATCTGCGTTGAAATACAGGAAGTATTCCCGTTTGTCGGCGGGATTCTGTTTTCGGGTCACATAGCCAGCCTTTTCCAGCACATTGATTTTCTGGGTGACAGAAGGTCTTGCGATGTGGAGCATATCTGCCAGCTTGGAAGGGGTATATTCTCCCTGATGGGCGTATATGATGTCCAGATACAGACTGCTGTTGTAGCTCAGTTTGGCGTATGCCGGGTGTTCGTTGCGGATACGCAGCTCTAAAATGCCCATGTCGTGAAAAAATTTTGTGATGGCTTCTCCAATGCCCATCAGTTACCGCCTCCTGTGATAAAAATTAGTTAAGATTGCCTAATAATTAAGATTACCTAATCATTTTAGCAGGGGCTTTTCCCTTTGTCAAGAGGGGCTGCATGCAGATAACTGTTGAGAAAATCAGTGTTCTGTGGTATACTATATTACTGCATAAACAGAAAACAGGCAGAAAGGAAGGCGATACTGTGCCGGAAAAATC
Organism: Anaerotignum lactatifermentans; assembly: GCF_014982935.1. Lineage (NCBI taxonomy): Bacteria > Bacillati > Bacillota > Clostridia > Lachnospirales > Anaerotignaceae > Anaerotignum > Anaerotignum lactatifermentans. The sequence continues at coordinate 7,935 of NZ_JADCKK010000006.1, forward strand.
ATTCGATGTGGCAAGAAATATCCGTATGACCCAGGAGCTGCAGTGCCAAATGCTCTCTCAGGTGGCGGATCTGTTTACAGCCATGCACAACAATGCCTCAAAAGCGGAACAGACAGAGCTTCTGGCAAAGCTGGAAATCAGTCTGCGGCTTCTGGCAGGACGGCTGGGCATTTCTCAGGATGGACTGAGCCGGAAAGCGGCTATGACTTTGAAGGCGGCGTTGGTGCAGGAAGATGTATCTGCATGGAAAAGTGATCTGCTGACCGTTTTGCATGAACTGGAAGAAACATAAACAGTCACAGAAAGGCTTTTGAAAAAGCCAAACAGCTTGGAGGCTGCAACATGGAAGAAAAAAAAGAAGAAACAAAGAAAGGAAAGGAAGGACGGCTGCTCATCGGGATGGCAGTGGCTGTGCTGGTGGTGATCCTTTGCTTGATGCTGGATGTACGCATTGGCGTAGGGGCATTGGTGGGGATCGTGGCAGGCAGTTTTCTGCGTCCGCTGCTCAAAGACCTCTTTACGGATGAACCCCAGGAGGAGCCTGAGGAAAACCGTTTTCTGGATACGGCAGTGCTTCGGGAAAATTTCTCCATTCCCCAAAATCTGCCCATTCCTTACGCTGTGCTGGATATTCGTGGCAGGGTCATGATGTATAATGAGCCTTTCGCGGCAGTGTTCCCCAATAGTGAGGACGCAAAATCTGTCATTGAAGTGCTGCGGAAAACCAGCGGCGCCGGAGAACCTCAGAGAGTCACCGTAGGCGACCGTTCTTACAAAGCTGCTCTGAACCACTGCGATGTGGTGGACAAAAGCGGCGCTGTGGGGGCAGTTCTTACCCTCATTATGGTGGACATCACCAAAACCTGTCAGCTGGAGAAAGAATTGGAGGAACAGGAAACCGTTGTAGGTATGATCCTTTTGGACAACTACGACGATGTGCTGGACAGCATCGACGAAAACCGACTGCCCATCCTTTCCGCACTGATTGATAGAAAGTTCAATCAGCTGGCACAGGCGTCAGACGCCGTTATCAAAAAACTGGAGAAAGACCGCTACATTTTCCTGCTCTCTAAGGGCAGTCTGGAGCGGCTGAAAGAAAAGAAATTCGAGCCTTTTAACGAGATCAAGGAAATCTCCGTAGGGGAACACATTCCTGTGACCCTCAGCATGGGGATCGGTATCGGCGGCGGCTCTCTGGAGGACGCCATGGCAAACGCAAAAGCGGCTATGGACTTGGCTCTGGGCCGGGGCGGCGATCAGGTGCTCATCAAAGACGGGGAAAAATACCTGTTCTTCGGCGGCAAGAGCGGCGAAATCCACCGCAATGCCCGTATTCGTGCCCGTGTCAAAGCGGATGCCCTCATGGAACTGATGGGGGATGCTTCTGACATTCTGGTCATGGGGCATAAGAATGCCGATCTGGACAGCTTGGGCGCTTGTATCGGTATCTGTGCCATGGCAAAGAGCATTGGGAAAAAATGCAACATCGTCATGGACAAAGTCAGCGTAGGCGTCAAACGCCTTTGCGATAAAATGGATGAAAGCGGCAAATTCGGCGGTGTCATTGTGGATGGCGTAGACGCTATGCGTATGATCAATGACAAAACACTGCTGGTCATTGTGGATACCCACAGAGAATCCATGGTAGACAGCAGACAGGTGCTCATGGCGGCGAAGAAAATCGTCGTTTTTGACCACCACCGCAAGAGTACCGATTTCATCGAACAGGCGGTGCTCATTTATCATGAGCCTTACGCTTCGTCCACATCTGAACTTATTACAGAAATGATTCAGCATATGGACAAAAAAGTAAAACTGCATCAGATCGAAGCCGATGCCCTGCTGGCAGGTATCACCGTAGACACCAAAAACTTCTGCGTGAAAACCGGCGCCATGACCTTTGAGTCTGCGGCGTTCCTTCGCAGAAACGGTGCTGACAGTATTCGGGTGCGGCTGTTGTTCCAAAACGACATGGACGCTTACAAGGCGAAAGCTACGGCTGTCCGGGATGCGGAACTGTTCCGGGATCATATTGCCATTTCCGTCTGCCCTTCCGATGTGGAAAATTCCACACTGACAGCGGCACAGGCGGCAGACGATTTGATGAACGTCACAGGCATTCAGGCATCCTTTGTCTGCTGCAAGGTGGAAGATACAGTCTATATTTCCGCCCGCAGCTTTGGGGAGATCAATGTGCAGAGAATCATGGAAAAACTGGGTGGCGGCGGCCATCTGACGGTTTCCGGTGCGCAGCTTCAGGACTGCACCGTAGTGGAAGCCAAGGAAAAAGTCCGCGCAGCCATTGAAGAATATTTGGAGGAGGAAGCATAATGAAACTGATTTTATTACAGGATGTAAAAAGTGTCGGCAAAAAAGGCGACCTGATCAATGCCAGCGAAGGCTATGCAAAAAATTTCCTGCTGCCCAAAAAACTGGCAGTAGAAGCTACAAAATCCAACCTGAACGACTATGAACTGAAGCAGAAAGCCGAAGCAAAACGCAAACAGGAAGAACTGGAAAAAGCACAGGAAATGAAAAAACAGCTGGATGAAAAAGTTGTTGTGATCAAAGTAAAAACAGGCAGCAACGGCAAACTGTTCGGCTCTGTAACAAACAAAGAAGTTGCGGAAGAAATCATCAAACAGACCGGTATGGATCTGGATAAAAAGAAAGTATCCATTGGCGATTCCATCAAAATGCTGGGCGAAAGAACAGCAGTCATCAAACTGCACCCGAAGGTAACAGCAGAAGTGACTGTAAAAATCGTAGAAGCCTAATTGATGCAAACATAAAAGGAGGCGGGAAATATGGAACAACAAAATACATCCGGTCAGGCGGAAATCTTCCAGAATGTACCGCCCCATGACGATGCGGCAGAGCTGGCAGTGCTGGGTGCCATGTTCTTGGACAGAGAAGCGGCGTCTTTGGCATTGGAAATGCTGACAGGTGAGGATTTCTACCGCCCTGACCATAGACAGGTCTTTGAAGCGGCAGAAGAACTTTACCACAGCGGCGTGCCTATCGACATGATTACCGTAAAGAATAAACTGGAGGAAAAGCAGGTCTTTGAACAGATTGGCGGTCTGCCTTTCCTTGCCAATATCTCCACTTCCGTGGGCAGTTCCGCAAATATGCGCCATTACGCTGCCATTGTGGAGGAAAAATCCGTACTGCGTCGGCTCATCCGTACGGCGAATAATATTTCCCAGATGAGTTACGAAGGCAAAACCGATGTAAACGCCATTATGGATACGGCGGAAAAAGGCATTTTCGATATCATGCAGAACCGCCATTCCGACCAGTTCCACCATATCCGGGACATTGCCGTGGATTCCATCGAGAAAATCGAGGACATCTACCGTTCCAAAGGGAAACTGACTGGCGTACCGACAGGTTTTGTGGACTTCGACCAGAAAACAGCGGGACTTCAGAAATCTGACCTGATTTTGCTGGCAGCCCGTCCTTCCATGGGGAAAACGGCTTTTGCCCTGAACATCATCCAGAATGCCGCCATCCGCAGCAATGTGCCTACAGCGGTATTTTCTCTGGAAATGAGCCGGGAACAGCTGGTAAACCGTATGCTGTGTTCCGAAGCCATGCTGGATGCCCAGAGGCTCCGTACAGGGGAACTGACAGACAGCGACTGGGCAGATTTGATTCAGGCTATGGGTCCTCTTTCTCAGGCACCTATTTACATTGACGATACCCCCGGGGTTACCCCCATGGAGGTCCGTTCCAAATGCCGCCGCCTGAAGGTGGAAAAAGGCTTGGGACTGATTGTTATTGACTACTTGCAGCTTATGAGCGGCAACAGCCGGAACGATTCCAGACAGCAGGAGATTTCCGAAATCTCCCGTTCCCTCAAGGCCATCGCCAGAGAAATGGAAGCGCCGGTTATCGCCCTTTCTCAGTTGTCCCGTGCCTGCGAACAGCGTGCAGACCATAGACCCATGCTCTCCGACCTGAGAGAATCCGGCGCCATCGAACAGGACGCCGATGTGGTGGCGTTCCTCTATCGTGATGAGTATTATTTCCCCGATACGGAAAAGAAAAATCAGGCGGAACTGATCATTGCCAAACAGCGTAATGGTCCCACGGGTACCGTTGATTTGACATGGATGGGACAGTATACCAAATTTGGTAATTTCCTGAAAAAATTCTAAAAAATGAAGCGAAAAACCTCGGTTTGAATGGAAGGAATTTCCAGTCATTCCGGGGTTTTCTCATTGTTTTGTAATTTTTTCCGCCGATTGAATAAGTTGGGGTTGACGTTGATTTTGGGAAAGCATATACTAATGGTGGAGAAAAATGACAGGCAAGAAAGTAATGACGGAGGTGAACCGAATGGACGGCAGTAGCGAGAGTATCCCTTTGGGTCCTGAGCGATGGTATTTGAATATCACAGCGGAAATGTCGCATCCTTTTGGTTCCTTTTTTCCTATGGTGAAATAGGGGCTTGCTTTTCTGTGCGCGTTTTTCGGAAAATTGTATGACGACATTTTCTGCTGACACTTTTGCAAAGACAATGGTGTTTTTTTATTGTCTGAAAAACGAGGTGAAAAACAGTGGAGGAAATGCAGACGCTCTTTGACCATTTCAATGAACTCATGGACAAAGGGGCATATATACAGTTAAAACAGGAATTGAACGAGGAAAACGCCGCCGACCTGGCGGAATACTTCGAGGAACTGTCTGCGGAAAAACAGCTTTTCATTTTCCGACTGCTGACCAAAGACATGGCAGCGGAAGTATTTTCCTATATGGACAGCGACACCCAGGAGCATATCGTTCATTCCATTACAGATAAAGAAGTGCGCAACATCGTAGACGAAATGTTCCTGGACGATACGGTGGACTTTCTGGAAGAAGCACCTGCCAATCTGGTAAAGAAGGTGCTGCGCAACACCGACGCGGAAACCCGCGCTCTCATCAACCGCTTTTTGAACTATCCGGAAAATTCCGCCGGCAGCTTGATGACCATCGAGTTTGTGAAACTCAGAGGCGGTATGACCGTAGATGTTGCCATGAAGCAGATCAAGCGGACAGGCATGGATAAGGAAACCATCTATACCTGTTATGTCATTGATGGTCAGCGGAAACTTATTGGCGTTGTACCCCTCAGGACGCTGATTTGTGCCAAGGATGAAGAACTGGTGCAGGATTTGATGGAAGAAGACGTGGTATCTGTACACACCACCGACGACCAGGAAGAAGTTGCCCAGATCTTCAAGAAATATAACTGGATGGCGCTGCCTGTTACGGATCTGGAAAACCGTCTGGTGGGCATCATCACCGTGGACGATATCGTGGACGTTATCGAACAGGAAACCACGGAAGATATGGAAAAAATGGCGGCATTGCTGCCTTCCGATGAAGAATATCTGAAAACCCCCGTGCTGAAGCTGGCACGAAACCGTATTGTGTGGCTGTGCGTACTGATGGTATCCGGTACCCTCAGTTCCTTGGTTATCAGCCATTATCAGACGTTGTTGGCAACGGTTATGGCGCTTTCCAGTTTCATCACCATCATTACTGGTACCGGGGGGAACGCAGGCTCTCAGGCTTCCACCATGATCATTCGTGGTATGGCCCTGGGAGAAATCGAAGTGAATGACGTACTCCGGGTTGTCTGGAAAGAAGTCCGGGTCGGCGCCCTTTGCGGTATTGCCCTGGGGGCAGTCAATATGGTACGTATGACGTTTTTCAGCCCCAGCACGGGCTTTTTGGTAGACTTTACCGTTTCCATCAGTATGGCAGCCGTTGTAGTGCTTTCCAAGACCATCGGCTGTACCCTGCCTATTCTGGCAAAGATTTTGAAGGTAGACCCGGCTATGATGGCAGGTCCCCTGATTTCCACACTGGTGGACGCTGTGGCATTGATTTTGTATTTCAGCATTGCGACCGTATTGCTGATGTAAATAAGAATCTGGATTTTGAAGGAGGTGTGACATGGAAGAATGGAATGAAACGGTGGAAAAGTGGCAGGAACTCATGGAAAAAGGACATTATGTGCAGCTCCGTGAAGAACTGAATGAAGAAAACCCTGCCAACGTGGCAGAATTTCTGGAAGAACTGCCGGCAGATAAGCAATTGTTCCTTTTCCGTCTGCTGTCTAAGGATATGGCGGCAGAAGCATTCTCTTTCCTGGATAATGATACTCAGGAAATGCTGGTCACATCCATTACGGATACGGAAGTACGGAACATCGTAGATAATATGTATCTGGACGATACCATCGACTTTCTGGAGGAAGCCCCTGCCAATCTGGTAAGCAAAGTTCTGCGGAACACCGATAGAGAAACCCGCGCCCTTATCAACCGTTTCCTGCATTATCCCGAAAACTCCGCCGGAAGTTTGATGACCGTAGAGTTTGTACACCTTTCCAAAACCATGACGGCAAAGCGCGCCATGGAAATCATCCGCAAAAACGGTCTGGATAAGGAAACCATTTACACCTGTTATGTCATTGACGACAAAAAACATCTGGTGGGGGTATTGCCCCTTAGAACACTGCTGTTCGCCGATGAGGATAAACGGGTAGAGGAACTGATGGAGGAAGATGTGATCTCCATTGCCACTTTGGACGACCAGGAAGAAGCGGCAAATCTGTTCCGTAAATACAGCTTTATCGCCTTGCCTGTAGTAGACGGGGAAAACCGTCTGGTGGGCATCATCACCGTAGACGATATCGTGGACGTTATCGACGAAGAAACCACGGAAGATATGGAAAAAATGGCGGCGTTGCTGCCTTCCGATGAAGAATATCTGAAAACACCTGTAACAAAACTGGCACGAAACCGTATTGTGTGGCTGTGTGTACTGATGATTTCTGGTACCCTCAGCAGTGCCATCATTTCCGGCTATGACGCCATCCTCAGTCAGGCGGTGCAGTTGGCGGCATTTATCCCTGTGCTGACAGGTACCGGGGGCAATGCCGGCTCCCAGACCTCTGCCACCATCATTCGTGGGATGTCCTTGGGTGACATCCGCCCCAGAGATATTCTGCGTGTCATGGGGAAAGAAGTGCAGGTGGGGATGATTTGCGGTGTCCTTCTGGCGGCACTGAACTTCATCAAACAGACCATTTTCAGCCCCTCCACGGACATTATGGTGGACTTGACTGTTTCTGTCAGCATGGGCTTTGTGGTTGTTGTGGCAAAAGCCATGGGCTGTGTTCTGCCTATTGGCGCAAAAGTTTGTAAATTAGACCCTGCTATCATGGCCGGTCCCCTCATTACCACTGTTGTGGATGCTGTGGCGCTGGTGATTTTCTTCAATGTGGCACAGTGGCTTGTACTGTAAAAAAAGAGAGAACTCCTTTCGTTTCGGAATTCTCTCTTTTTTGTTTACATATGAAGATATGCACGGATGCGGTTGCCCAGCAGGCAGGCGATGATGATTTTTACAATATCCAAGGGCAGAAATACCAACGCTCCCATGGGCAGGGATTGTAAAAACGTGGTGTTTGTCAGGTATGCCATCCATGCGGTACCCAGCATATAATTGACGATGGTTGCCAGAAATAATCCGCCCATCTGTGCCGGAATATTCTTGGGAAAACGGGAAATAAACAGGCTGCTGATGCCTGTCAGGAACAGAAATCCAATGAGATACCCGCCGCCGGGAGCGGCAAAACGGGAAAGTCCCGCAGTGTAGCCGGAAAAAACAGGCAGTCCCGCAGCACCTAAAAGCAGATATAGCCCAATGGCAGCCAGTGCTTGTCTGGGCGGCAGCACATAGGCTGTCAGATACATGGCAAATGTACCCAATGTCAGTGCCACAGGGCTTATGGGTATGGGAATGGATATGGGTGCAAATATGCAAATGACAGCTGTCATCAGAGCAGTCATGGTCAGTGTACGTGTTTTGGTCATGGCAGATGCCTCCTTTTCTTTCTGTAAGGAGGATACGCTTTTTGCTTTTAAAAGTCAACTGATTATAAATAAAATGGTTTACAATCGAAAATAAAAAAAGTTTTGTAAGAAAAAATGAAAGATTGCGGCTGTAAAATGTGATATACTATAAAAAAATCCGGGAAAAGGGAAGGGGGAGAAGCATATGTCAAAATTTTGCAACCATTGCGGCGCGTCTGTAGGCGAGGAAGACCGGTTCTGTACGGTCTGCGGCAAGCCCATTACAGCGGAGGGTGGGGCAGAACAGCCCAAAGCACCCCATGCGGAAAGTCAAAAGAAAGAAGAATTGGATAGGGAACCCATTACCGTGGGCGGTTATCTGATTATGTTTCTGGTTATGTGTATTCCAGTGGTGAATCTGGTGGTACTGCTTTTGTGGGCATTCGGGAAAAACGGCAATGTGAACCGCCGGAATTTCTCACGGGCAGCTCTCGTTTATATTGCCATCGGCATTGTCCTGTCCATCAGTGCGGTACTGTTTTTCGTTGGTATTTTCGCCAATGCGGTGCAGTATCAGCAGTATCACACATATGAGCATTATGGCAATCCGTATAGGAACGACTGGGAATACTATGATGAGTATGTATATACGCCGGACAGCACAAACGATTTTATGTATTCCATCACCGAAGGCGACGCACCTGTGGAAGATCTGGAACTGTACGATATTACCATTTCAAACGTATGAAAGAAAACCATTCGGCACATACTACCTCTATAAAAAGGAGGCGTGGATGTGAGCGGATGGTTTTTATTTTTTGCACAGATGTTATTTTTCCTGTTGGGGGCGTGGTATTTCCTGCGGAGCGGTTCCCGGCGGAAAGGCGGACGGGATAGCATTTCCATGGAGGAGAACGAGCGGGAAATGGAAAAGCTGGATGCTATGCGGCAGGTGGGACTGACAGAACCCTTGACGGAACAGACCCGTCCCAAGTCCTTGGGAGAAATTGTGGGGCAGGAGCGGGGGATTCGTGCCCTTCGTGCGGCTCTTTGCGGTCCTAATCCCCAGCATATCATCATTTACGGTCCCCCCGGCGTAGGCAAAACGGCAGCGGCAAGACTGGTGCTGGAGGAAGCCAAAGGACGGCGAAATTCCCCTTTTTCCATCAATGCGAAATTTGTGGAGGTGGACGCTACCACATTGCAGTTTGACGAGCGGAGCATTGCAGACCCTTTGCTTGGTTCTGTCCATGACCCTATTTATCAGGGGGCAGGGGCTTTCGGGCAGATGGGGATTCCTCGTCCTCAGCCCGGCGCTGTCAGCGAAGCCAATGGGGGCGTGCTGTTTATCGACGAAATCGGGGAACTGCACCCAATCCAGATGAATCGTCTGCTGAAGGTGCTGGAAGACCGTGTGGCAAAGTTCCAGAGCAGTTATTACAGTCGGGAAAATAAGCGGATTCCCCCTTATATCCACGAAATTTTCCAGAAAGGTCTGCCGGCGGATTTTCGGCTCATTGGTGCCACCACCCGCAGCCCTTCGGAATTGCCGGCAGCACTGCGTTCCAGATGTACAGAGATTTTCTTTGACGGTCTGCGTCCCGAAGCCGTGGAGCAGATTGCTGCGGATAGTATGGAACGAGTAGGACTTCAGTACGAAGATGGTCTTTGTGGAAAAATTGCCCTTTATGCCGGCGGCGGCAGGGATACGGTGCGTCTGGTGCAGTCTTTAGCCTCTCTGGCGGAAATGAAGGGGCGGAACTGGGTAGGCAGTGCGGACTTGGAGTGGGTAGCAGAAGCAGGTCATTATCAGCCTTATCCCCGTCAGAAAGTAACGGCTGTGCCCCGTGTGGGCGTGGTGAACGGTCTGGCTGTTACAGGCGGTATGGGCGGCGCTGTGCTGACAGTGGAAGTGAAGATGCAAAAAAGCACAGCACCTCATTTGCAGGTGACGGGTATTGTGGAGGAAGAAGAAATCCGCAGTCCCCATGGCGTCAGCAAGAGAAAAAGCAATGCCCGCAGTTCCGCGGAAAATGTGCTGACGGTGCTGGAAGGATTCGGCTTTGACCGAAGCCAGTATGCCGTCCATATCAATTTCCCCGGCGGTATGCCTGTGGATGGTCCCTCGGCAGGCACAGCCATGTTTCTGGCGGCCTATTCCGCTTTTACGGGAGCAGCAGTGCCGGGAGACGCGGCGCTGACAGGAGAAATTTCCCTGACAGGAAACATACTGCCTGTGGGCGGTGTTACGGAGAAATTGCAGGCGGCAGAAGAAGCCGGCGTAACCCGTGCTTATATCCCCAAGGCAAATTGGCAGGGGAGATATGAGCGGCTGGGACTGGAAGTGGTTCCCGTGGAGAAAATAGAGGAACTGCTGGAAATGGTTTTTGCCAAGAAAGAAGAAAAGCAGGCAGGCATGCCCCAAAGAGGCATTTTGACGGCGGAAGGACTGCAAAAATAGAAAAAGGCGTGAAATCTTAGATTTCACGCCTTTTATATGTTCTGTTATGCCCTAAAAGGAAGCAGTGCCCAAATGACTGCAATGACGATGGTGGGGAGCATATTGGCAACTTTGAATTTTTTCTCCCAGATCAGATTGACACCTACACAGAAAATGAGCATGGAGCCGGTAAGGGACAGGTTGGCCAATGCCTGTTCTGTCATCCAAGGCTCGATGAAACGGGATAGTATGGTGATGCATCCCTGAAAGAGTGCCACAGGAATGACAGAGAAAATACAGCCTTTCCCCATGGATGTGGTCATGATGATGACGATGATCATGTCTAAGACTGCTTTTGCCGCCAGTATGGAGTAATCCCCGGCGATGCCGTCCTGAATGGCGCCTACCACTGCCATGGCACCGATACATACTGTCAGAGAAGTGTTCACAAAACCGTCTACAAATTTGGTGTCACGGTCGTTTTTGGTCTTTTCCTTCAGCCATTCGCCGAAGTGTTCCAGATGCTTTTCGATGTTCCATATTTCCCCAATGAGAGAGCCAATGGCAAAAGAACCAATGATCATCATGGTGCCGCCGCTGGTGAGTCCTGTTTCTGTGACCGTCATCATTTTTTCAATGGCGCCGCCAATGCCCAGGAAAATGACGCAAAGCCCAGTGGCTTTCATGAGGGTTTCCTGTATTCTGACGTTTATGGCTTTTCCGAAAAGGGCGCCCAGTAGACCGCCCAATCATATGCCGCCGACGTTGATGAGTGTTCCTAGTCCAATCATTTGTACTTCCTCCCTAAAATGCATTTTTTTCTTTTGTAATGAATTGGTTTTATTTTAGATGGAATAAAATGGATTGTTAATGTATGGAAGGTCAAAGAAAGGTTATATTTTTCAGAAAAAACATAACCTTGTGCGTTGGTAGGAATTGACCGAAAGCCAGTTCTGTTGTATAATAACTTAATTAGGCAATAAGCCTATGAGATAGAGGTGAAATAGATGATAGAAACAAAAGAGAGAATACAATTACCTATGATGGCCCTCAGAGGTCTGACGGTATTTCCCAATATGGCAATCAGCTTCCCCGTAGGCAGACAGAAATCTCTGGATGCGCTGGAAGCGGCAGATGAAGGCGACAAGCGTATTTTTCTGGTGGCACAGCGTGACCCGGAGGACGCAAGTCCCGAACAGATGGGGCTCTACGAATTTGGTACGGTGGCTACCATCAAACAGATTTTGAAACTTCCCGGCAACATGACCCATGTCATTGTGGAAGGTGTCATCCGCGGCAGATTGGCGACCATACAGCATAAGCGCAAATGCGAGTATGCGGAAATCACTACCATTGCCCAGGACTTCCCGGAACTGCCGGAGGTACATACAGCGGCGGAAATGCGCATTGCTCAGGATTTGTATGAAGAATACGCAAAGTTTGTGCCCAATACCACAGCAGTGGATTTGCTGCCCAATGTGCTGGCGGCAGGCAAGCCCGGCAAACTGGCAGACGTCATTGGGGCAGGGCTGGAAATTTCCTTTGACCGGAAGCAGAAGATTCTGGAAATCCTGAATCCTTATGACCGTTTGCAGGCAGTCATGGACATTATGTGCTATGAACAGCAGGTGCTGCGGGTAAAACGGGAAATCGAAGCCAAAACAAAAGATGCCATCGACAAAAACCAGCGGGAATATTTCCTTAGGGAAGAACTGAAAGTCATTCAGGAAGAACTGGGGGACAAAGACGGCATCGGCGCTGACGCTGCGGAATTTCGTCGTCGTCTGGAGGAAAAGAACCCTCCTGAGGAAGTACGGAAAACCGTAGAAAAGGAAATCGACCGTATGATGAAGATTCCCGTAACTTCTCCCGAGTCCAACGTGTCCCGCAGTTATATTGACACATTGCTGAACCTGCCCTGGAATGAAATGACCGAAGAAACCTTCGACCTGAAACAGGCAGCGGAAATTCTGGACGAAGACCATTACGGTCTGGAAAAAGTGAAAGAACGTATTTTGGAATATCTGGCAGTGCGGAAAAACGCTCCCGAGGAAAAGGCTACCATCCTTTGTCTGGTGGGTCCTCCAGGCGTCGGCAAAACATCCATTGCCCGTTCTGTGGCAAAGGCACTGAACCGGAAATATGTGCGTATGTCTTTGGGCGGCGTGAAAGACGAAGCGGAAATCCGCGGTCACCGCAGAACATACATCGGTGCTATGCCCGGGCGTATCATGAACGCCATGAAACAGGTGGGCACCATCAATCCTTTGATGCTGCTGGATGAAGTGGACAAGCTGGGGGTATCCTATAACGGCGACCCTGCGGCGGCACTGCTGGAAGTGCTGGATGGGGAACAGAATTTCACGTTCCGTGACCACTATGTGGAAATGCCCTATGACCTGTCCAAGGTACTGTTCATGTGTACCGCAAACAGTCTGGAACCCATTCCCGGTCCCCTCCGTGACAGAATGGAAATCATCGAACTGGGCAGCTACACCGCAACAGAAAAACAGCATATTGCCATGGAACATCTGGTGAAAAAACAGATGAAACGCCATGGGCTCAAAGGCAGTCAGCTGAAGATTCGCCCGGAAGCTGTGGAAATGATCATTGACGGCTACACCAGAGAAGCCGGCGTTCGTCAGCTGGAACGCACCATCGGTCAGGTATGCCGGAAGGCGGTGAAAGCCATCATCAGCGGCGAAAAGAAATCCATGACTGTCACAGCGAAAAATCTGGAAGAAATTCTGGGCAAACCCAGATTTACAGAAGACCGCATTTACGAAGAACCGCAGGTGGGTATCGTTCGTGGACTGGCGTGGACAGCCGTAGGCGGCACCACCCTTTCCGTGGAAGTGAATACCATGCCCGGTGACGGCAAATTCCGTCTGACCGGTAATCTGGGGAAGGTCATGAAGGAATCTGCAGAAGCGGCTATCAGCTACATCCGCTCCCAGAGCGACCGTTTCAAAGTGGAACCGGATTTCTATAAAAAGCAGGACCTGCATATCCATATTCCCGAAGGGGCAACCCCCAAGGACGGTCCTTCCGCCGGTGTCACTATGACCACCGCTATGCTTTCCGCTCTGACAGGTGCGAAAGTGCGGAACGATGTGGCAATGACCGGTGAAGTGACCATCCGCGGTCGTGTCCTTGCCATCGGCGGTTTGCGGGAAAAAGTGCTGGCGGCGAAAAAAGCCGGCGTAAAAACCGTGATCCTGCCGAAACAGAACGAAAAAGATTTGCAGGAAATTTCTGATGAAATCAAAGAAGGGCTGGAATTTGTTCTGGCAAAAGAAATGGACGATGTGCTGAAACACGCACTGGCGAAAGGGGAAAGCGTATGGAAGTAAAACAGTCATCGCTGGCGGCAGTGGGAACGAAATTCTCCCAGTATCCCACTGACGGCAAAGTGGAAATTGCCTTTGCGGGCAAATCCAACGTAGGCAAATCTACGCTCATCAATGCCATGCTGGGCAGAAAAGCTTTGGCCCGTACCAGCTCCCAGCCCGGCAAAACAAGAACCATCAATTTTTATGACGTGAACGACTGCATGTATGTGGTAGACTTGCCCGGCTACGGCTATGCAAAGGCACCTAAGACGGAAATCGCCAAATGGGGTATGATGATTGAGGAATATCTCCAGAAACGGGAAGAACTCCGCGCCATCATCCTCCTCATTGACATCCGCCATGAGCCTGGCAAAAACGACATTATGATGTATGATTGGCTGAAACACTACGGCTATGATATCATCATTGCCGCTACAAAATCCGATAAGATCAACCGCAGTCAAATCCAGAAGCATCTGTCTGTCATTCGCAAAACATTGGGTCTGGGGCCTGACGACGTGCTGATTCCTTTCAGCGGCGAAAAGAAAACAGGCGTACAGGAACTTTGGGCGGAAATCGAACGGTTTTTAGATTAAATCAAAGCGGATACTGGTTCTGAAAACAATTTTATGAAACATCTGACAGCTGGAATCCCTGCGGGGGTTCCGGCTTTCTTTGTTTTTTGGCAGCCTTTTAAGATTTCTTTAAGGTTGCAAAAAGTTGAAGAAAAAATGAAAGTACCATCGTTTTAGAGTATGAAAAGAAAATACACAGAAGAAAAAGGGGGTGAGCGTATCGACAGGGCAAAGAAAATCGCCATACTGCTCAGCGATTATCAAAATTTGATCTTTTCCCTCTGCTATCAAATGACGCAGAATTATTTTGAAGCAGAGGATCTGGCACAGGAAACATTCGTGGCAGCCTATGAACATCTGGACTCTTTTGACGGTCAGCACGAAAAGGCGTGGCTATGCCGCATTGCCATGAATAAATGTCTGGATTTCCAGAGGAAGAACCGTCGGGGCGCCATCCCTCAGGATGAAAACGTCTTTATGGAACTGGCAGACGGGGAAAATGTGGAAAATAAAGTGCTGGCAGAGGAAGTACAGGCAGAGCTGCAAAAGGCATGCGAAAGTCTGAAACCGCCTTATCGGGACATTGCTGTGGCGTATTTCTGTCAGGAGAAAAGCCCCGAGGAGATTGCCACAGAGCAGAACAAGAATATCAAAACGGTACAGACACAGATTTACCGTGCCCGTGCCAGATTACAGAAAATATACGGAAAGGAGCAGATGCCATGGGACAGCGTTTCACAGAGGAACAATTAGAACAAATGATTATGCAACTGGAGCAGGGCGGTCTGCTGCAGGCGCCACCGTCACTGGAACGGGGCGTTATGGAGAAAATCGCCAGACTGGAGGAGGAAAATCAGGCGGATATCCGGTTTTCTTCTAAAACGAAACGGATTTTTTATCAATTGAAAATCGGCGCGGCAATGGCAGCGTCTTTGGTGCTGCTGGCACTGCCTATGGGGCATGGCTCCTATGAGGAATCTCCTTATGGCAAGGCACAGCAGATGGTACAGGAGGAAGAAGAAAAGGAAAGCCTGCTGGACTATATGCAGCAGGGGACGAAAATCCTCAGCGACGGTGTCACGGGCTTTTCCGATTTCGCAATGAAACAGATTACGGAGGTATTGGATTATGGCAAATAAGAAAAACGGATTTTGGACATTTATATTTTCATTAATCCCCGGCGCTGGGGAAATGTATATGGGCTTTTTCAAGCAGGGCTTGAGCCTTATGGGGCTGTGTGCAATTGTCAGTATTGTAGCTTCTTTTCTGGGCATAGAAGAGCTGATGATTTTGCTGCCTTTGATTTGGTTCTATAGTTTCTTCCATGTGCATCACCTGCGGAGCCTGCCGTCGGAAGAATTTCATGCCCTGGAAGATAAAATCCTGTTCTTCGATGACCGTGATTTTCAGCTGGGCACATTGACAGAAAACCGCAAAAAAGCCATTGCGGTGGTGCTGGTAGTGGTTGGCGTTATCCTGCTGTGGAACAGCGTGCTGGATTTGTTTGGCTGGATTTTGCCGGACTTCTTCAGAGAGATTTTGTGGAGTCTGCAAAACCTGCTGCCTCGTCTGGCCATTGCGGTTCTGATTCTTTACGCAGGCGTGCGGATGCTCCGGGGAACTCCTGTGAAAAAAGAAGATGTGGAGGACGAGGACGAAGACGAGGAGGTGTAAGAAATGGCAACACGTCGGATTGGTTCTGTTACCTTGGGCGGCGGTCTGATGGTATTCGGCATCCTCTTTCTGGTGCATACCTTCTGGGACGGTCTGTCCTATGGGCTGATTCTGCGGTTCTGGCCATTGCTGCTGATTTCTCTGGGGGCGGAAACACTCCTGAGCCTGCGGCAGTCGGAAACCAAATGGGTCTATGACAAAGGCGCCATTGTAATGATGATTCTCCTTGGGCTTTTTGCCATGATGATGGCGGCAGCCCAGTTTACACTGGAAGCGTGGGAAGCATTGGGATATCTGAACTGGTAATATAAAAATAGCCGGAATCCTTGGAAAAAAAGGGTTCTGGCTATTTTTTTGCGCAAAATCTTACATTTCTTTGAAAATCCTAGAAAGATTCTCTGTATTTTTGGAGAATCTATTGACGTAGTTTTCGAAACTATTATAATTAGAGTTAGATATATTTTTGAATGGTGTAAAAAACTGGTTTTGTATATAGATGAGGAGGGAAATCCCCATGGTAAAAATCATTACAGACAGCACCTGCGACCTGACAAAGGAACGCATGGAGGAAATTGGTGTCACTTGTGTGCCTTTGACGGTGCACATCGGCAATGACATCTATTTGGATGGCGTGGATTTGAGTAAAGCGGAATTTTACGAAAAACTGCGGACGGAAAAATCTTTCCCCACCACTGCCCAGCCCACACCCCATACTTTTGAGGAAGTGTTTACGGCGGCGCTGGAAGAAGCGGACGAAGTGGTGTGCCTGCTGATTTCTTCGGAATTGAGCGGTACAGTCCAGTCTGCCAATATCGCCAAAAACACCATGGAACGGGAGGAGATCCATATTCTGGATTCCCGCACCACATGCCTTTCTCTGGGGCTTTTGGTGGAAATCGCTGCCCAGAGAGCCAAAGAAGGCAAAACGGCGGCAGAAATCATGACGGAATTGGAAGGGCTCACCAGCCGTGTGCGCATCTGCGCTGGTATCGAAACATTGGAATATCTGAAAAAAGGAGGCAGACTTTCCGGCACAGCGGCGGCGCTGGGGACTATGCTGAATATCCGCCCTTTGATGGGGATTCTGGATGGGAAGGTGCTCATGTTGGGCAAAGCCAGAGGCAATAAAAAAATGTATGCCCAGTTGAAGCAGATGGTAGAGGAAGAAGGCATTGACGATGATTATCCTGTGCTCCTTGGTCATGCCCAGTCCATGGAAAACTATGAAAAATTCAAAGAAGCCTGCGGTGACCTCATTGAAGGCAGAACCCAGCTTTATGGGGATATCGGCTGTGTAGTAGGCGCCCATGCCGGTCCCGGTATCGTTGGCATTGCCTTTATCAAAAAAGCATGAATCAAAGAAGAGCCTGTTCTAGGCTCTTTTTTTGCGCTTAAAATTCTTACATTTTTCTAAAATAGGAAAAACAGGTTGACAAAACGCTCTTACAGTTGTAAGTTATAGTTAAACTACAAACGTAAGAGAGAAAGGAGGGAAACCCAACATGGAGGAAAAAATGAAAATCAGCGAAGCGGAACTGGAGGTATTGCAGGTGCTTTGGGATGCGGAGGAGCCCTTGAAAATACAGGATGTCTGCGACCGTTTGGAAAATAAGAAATGGAAGTACAACACCGTAGGCACATTGCTTCTGCGCATGGCAGAAAAAGGCGCTGTTGTGTCAGAAAAGAAAAACCGCATTATTTACTACCGCCCAGTCTGGGAGCGGGAAGCCTATCAGAAGGAACAGACGGAAACGCTCATTGACAGACTCTATCACGGCTCCGCCAAAGAACTGGCGGTGTCCTTGTTCCAAGGGGGGAATATGACCAAAGAGGACTTGGAGGACATTCGGAAAATGTTCGATTTGTGATTTCTGAAGAAAGGAGGGAATGAAGGTGATGGAATGGTTTCAGACCTTTTTGGTGCTTTCTGTGGCAGGAAGTTTCCTTGCGGGCATTTTGCTGGCACTGAAGAAATGGACAGGAAAGCAGTTTTCGCCCACATGGCAATATGTGCTTTGGGTAGGTGTTCTGCTGGTGATGGTGGTGCCTGTTTCCGTGAAAGTGCCTGCCCTTGTGCAGCCTCTACAGGAAAAACAAGTGGTGCAGACAGTACCGCTTCCAGCGGAACAGACTGTGACAGAACAGCCAGCGCCTGTGGATACTGTTGAAGCACCAGCGGGAGAAATCCTGCCTTTTACGGAAGAAACAGCTTTGCCGCCCGTTCCTTGGTGGGATGTGCTGGCAGTCCTTTGGGTATTGGGGGCTTTGGGGAGCCTTGGATACCGACTGACAGGCTATTTTCGTTTCAGCAGGCATATCCGTCGCACAGGAAAGCCCATGGAGTTGGCAGGCGTGCCAAAACGTCTGCGGGTCTACGAAACATCGGCGGCAGTTTCGCCTATGGTCATGGGGATTTTAAGACCGACGCTGATTCTGCCGGAAACAGCCCTGACAGAAAGCCGCCTGCCTTATGTGCTGTGCCATGAATTGGTTCATTACCGCCGTGGGGATATTGTTTGGCGGTGGCTGGCAGTTCTGGCAACGTCTATCCATTGGTTCAATCCCATGGTTTACGTGGCAGCGGCGCAGATGCAGGAAGCATGCGAAATTTCCTGTGACTGGTGTGTGGTACGGTCTATGGAGCAGGCAAAACGGGATGACTACATGCGGGTGATTCTGGAACTTTTGGCAGAGGCAATGGCCAAAAAACAAATTTTGACTACACAAATGGCAAGTGAGAAGAAACAATTACAAAGGAGGTTTACCATGATTCGCAATCAAAAACCTGTGGGGGTGAAAAAACTACTGTTGAGTGTCTGTGTGGGGACAGCGTTTTTGGGGGCAGCATGGCTGACAGGCTGTACCCTCCGGGAAACTTATGTGACAAAAGAGCAGAAGGTGGAAACGGCTGCTGAATTTGGCAGCTTAGCAGAGGAAGGCAGTCTGCTGTTTGTAGGCGTAGATGATCGCGGCAGTGCCGATGCCATTTTCACCTACGAAATGTCCCAAGAAGGAAAGGCAACCATCTATTCCATACCCAGAGATACCTTCATCGCCGATGGGCAGAGGATTTCCACTTTGCTTGCGGAGGAAAACGGGGATGAAAAGATGATTCAGACGGTTTCGGAAATCACGGCAAGACCTGTAAAGGATTATGTGCGGATGGATTTGACGGCAGTGGAGGCAGTCATAGACGCTTTGGGCGGCGTCACCTTTACGGTGTCCCAAGATATGGACTATGACGACCCCTATCAGAATCTTTCCATTCATTTGCAGGCAGGAGAACAGACATTGTCCGGGAAAGACGCTGTTGGACTGCTGCGGTATCGGAAGGGCTATCCCGAAGGGGATTTGAAGCGCGTTGAAGTACAGCAGGCATTTTTGATGGAATTGTTCCGTCAGAAATGTAACCCTGCTTATCTGAAAGAAATTCCGGCAGTGATGGATGCCATCAAGGGGCATGTGACAACGAATTTGATTGCGGAAGATGTGGTAAAATACGGTGAAGAACTTTATCACCTCAAACAAAATGGTATGGATGCGGTGGAGATGTTCACCCTCCAGAATGGCGATATGTATTATGAAACAGCCCAGGAAGGCGGCATAAGTCTTTTTGCGGAACAGTCTGCCGATGTTTTGACGAATGATGATACCTTTGCCACAGAGCAGCCGGTGCTGGTGCCTGTAGGTCAATAAACGTATCAGTGCGGAATCTCTTTTTCAGGAGGGGTTTCGCACTTTTTCTTTTTCTGTGTTTGTTTGCAGGAAAAAACATTTTTCCGGCGAAATGGTTATCATAGGAAAAATGTCAAAGGCAGAGAGGAATGAAATGATGAGGGCTGATATTTCACTGGATCTATACCGTATTTTCTGTGCCGTGGTGCGGACGGGGAACATGTCCCGGGCGGCAAAGGAGCTTTATATTTCCCAGCCGGCAGTGAGTATGGCAGTGCGGCAGCTGGAGGAACGCATGGGCGGAGAATTGCTGGTGCGGACGGCACGGGGCGTTTATCCCACGGCGGAAGGAAAAACACTTTATACTTATCTGTCACAAGCCATGGGGCTCATCCAGGCGGCAGAGGATAAGTATTTCCAGATGCTCCACATGGAAACGGGGGAATTGAAGATTGGTGCCAGTGATTCCGTTATCGCTCACTTTTTGCTGCCTTATCTGGAGCAGTACCACAAGCACTTCCCGGATATCAGCATCAAAGTCACCAATAAAACCACTTACGAATCTCTGCGCCTGCTGCGGAACGGCAGTGTGGATGTGTGTTTTGTGAATTTGCCCATTGAAGGGGATGGGGATTTGGACGTAATCCCTTGCATGGATATTCAGGATGTGCTCATCGGCGGTGAGCGGTATCGCCCTTTGTCACAGGTGGGGATGGATGTGCGCAGTCTGCCTAAGTATCCCCTGTTGCTGTTGGAGGATTTGAGCAATTCCCGCCGCTGTCTGGACAAATACGCCAGAGAAAACGGCGTGGAACTGAATCCCATTCTGGAACTGGGCAGCAGTGATTTGCTGGTAAGCTTTGCGAAAATCAATCTGGGGCTGACCTTTGTCATTCGGGAATTTACGGAAGAAGCCCTCTCGTCAGGGGGACTTTATGAAATCCCTTTGGTGCCGCCGGTGCCCAAACGCCAGATTGGTATGGTGCGGCTGAAAGAAGTTGCCATGCCCCATGCCCTCCGGGGATTTGTGGAACTGATGGGTTTGGATAAAAATGACATTGACAAATGAGAATCGAAATGTTAATATATGAGCAGATATTCAAATGAAGGGAGGCAGAAGCTCCATGGAACAGCATAGAGAAGAAGTGGATATGATTCGGGAGCTGGACAATGATTTTGTCAAAGATCTGGCGGAATTTTTCAAAATCTTTGGCGATGCCACCCGTATCCGCATCCTGCGCCTTTTGATGGATCAGGAGCAGAATGTGGGAGAACTGGCTGATGCCCTGGATATGACCCAGTCGGCAGTGTCCCATCAGCTTCGCGTACTGCGGCAGAATGGTCTGGTGCGGTACCGGAAGGAAGGGAAAACCGTTTATTATTCTCTGGACGACGACCATGTGCGGACGGTTCTGGAACAGGGTACCACCCATATTCGCCATAAATATGGCTATGAAGAAGATTAAATTTGCGGCGGAAGAACGCTTTCGCCCGCAAAAATTTTTAGGCAATACATGAATAACTACTCATATAATCAAATATAATCAGATCAGAGGTGTGAACCATGAAAGAAATGACCATTTCCCTGAAAGGGCTGACCTGTGCCAACTGCGCGGGAAAAATCGAAAAAGCCGTGGGAGAAATGCCGGAAACAAAAGAAGCGGAAATCAATCTGCTGAAACAGGAAATGCGACTGGTGCCTGCGGCAGAAGCAGACCGGACAAAACTGCTGGAAAAAGTAACAAAAACCGTACACAAGTATGAAAGTGATGTGGAAGTATCCCTTGTGGAAAAGAAAAAGCCCCAAGGAGAAATGACCATTTCCCTGAAAGGCTTGACCTGTGCCAACTGCGCGGGAAAAATCGAAAAAGCCGTGGGAGAAATGCCGGAAACGAAAGAAGCGGAAATCAATCTGCTGAAGCAGGAAATGCGACTGGTGCCTGCGGCGGAAGCAGACCAGACAAAACTGCTGGAAAAAGTAACAGAAACCGTACACAAATACGAAAGTGATGTGGAAGTATCCCTTGTGGAAAAGAAAAAGCCTCAAGGAGAAATGACCATTTCCCTGAAAGGCTTGACTTGCGCCAACTGCGCTGGGAAAATCGAAAAAGCCGTGGGAGAAATGCCAGAAACAAAAGAAGCGGAAATCAATCTGATGAAGCAGGAAATGCGACTGGTGCCTGTTGCGGAAGCAGATCAGACAAAACTGCTGGAAAAAATAACAGAAACCGTACACAAATACGAAAGTAACGTAGAAGTATCCCTTGTGGAAAAGAAGAAGCCCCAAGGAGAAATGACCATATCCCTGAAAGGCTTGACTTGTGCCAATTGTGCTGGAAAAATCGAAAAAGCCGTGGGAGAAATGCCGGAAACAAAAGAAGCGGAGATCAATCTGCTGAAACAGGAAATGTGTCTGGTGCCCGCAGCAGAAGCAGACAGGACAAAACTGCTGGAAAAAGTAACAGAAACCGTACACAAGTATGAAAGTGATGTGGAAGTATCCCTTGTGGAAAAGAAGAAGCCCCAAGGAGAAATGACCATTTCCCTGAAAGGCTTGACCTGTGCCAACTGTGCAGGAAAAATCGAAAAAGCCGTGGGAGAAATGCCGGAAACAAAAGAAGCGGAAATCAATCTGCTGAAACAGGAAATGCGTCTGGTGCCTGCAGCAGAAGCAGACCAGACAAAACTGCTGGAAAAAGTAACAGAAATCGTACACAAGTACGAAAAAGATGTAGAAGTGTCTTTGGCGGAACAGGGACAGAGCTGCAGCATTGCCCATGGACATTGTGATGGGGATTGCTGCGGACATACACATTCCCATGAAGAAACGGTAGGCAAAAAGCTGATTCTCCGCTTTGGTGTGGGGCTGGCGTTCTTTGTGGCAGCTTGTCTTTGGCAGAAACAGGGGCAGACAGCACTGTTTTTGATTTCTTATGCCATCTTTGGTTATGATGTCATTTTGCAGGCATTGAAGAATATTTCCAAAGGGCAGGTTTTTGACGAAAACTTCCTTATGTCCCTTTCTACGGTAGGTGCTATGGTCATTGGTGAAATGAGCGAAGCCGTTTTCGTTATGCTTTTTTATCAGGTGGGGGAAGCCTTTCAGGACTATGCTGTCCGTCGTTCCCGCCGCTCCATTACGGCGCTTATGGATATCCGCCCGGATTTTGCCCATGTGCTCACAGCTGACGGCAGTTTGCAGAAAGTTTCGCCGGAACAGGTGGCAATCGGTGACGTGATTGTGGTAAAAGCCGGTGAGAAAATCCCTCTGGACGGTACCGTAGTAGAAGGCAGTGCCCTTCTGGATACGGCAGCCCTCACCGGGGAATCTCTGCCCAGAGAAGTGGAAGCAGGCAGCACCGTTCTCAGCGGATGCATCAACCGGGACGGTCTGCTCCATGTGGAAGTGACAAAACCTTTCGGAGAATCCACTGTCATGAAGATTCTGGAACTGGTGGAAAACGCTGCCGGACGAAAATCCAAGACAGAAAAATTCATCACACGTTTTGCGCGGGTATATACACCTGTGGTGGTAGGTCTGGCAGTGCTTTTGGCAGTGGTACCGCCTATTCTGGGACAGGGTGCTTTTTCCCAATGGATTGGGCGTGCGCTGATTTTCCTGGTTGTATCCTGTCCTTGTGCATTGGTATTGTCTGTGCCTTTGAGCTATTTCGCAGGCATTGGTGCCGCATCTAAGAACGGCATCCTCATCAAAGGCGGCAATGTGCTGGATACTCTGTGCCATACAAAACGTATCGTATTTGACAAAACAGGCACCCTCACAAAAGGGCAGTTTACGGTCACAAAAATCGAAGGCGAAAACCCGGCGGCTCTGCTGGAAATGGCAGCGGCAGGGGAAAGCCTTTCAAACCATCCCGTTGCCCGTGCCATTGCGAAACACTATGAAACAGAAACAGGCAGACAGCCAGAAGGGGTAACAGACTACGCGGAACAGGGCGGCATGGGTATCACCTGTCAGTGGAAGGGTGCCCATCTGGCTTTGGGGAACCGCCGTTTGATGGAAAAAGAAGGTGTTTCCTGTCCCGAAGCTGTGGGAACCGGTTCTGTGGTTTATGTGGCAAAAGACGGTGTTTATGAGGGCTATCTGGTGGTGGATGACACCATCAAAGACGGTGCGGCAGATGCATTGGCGGCGCTGCAACCTTATGGCGTCACAGAAACAGTCATGCTTACTGGCGACGGCAAAGCGGCGGCGGAAAAAGTGGGCAATACCCTTGGCATCCACCGCATCTATGCGGAATTGCTGCCGGCGGATAAGCTGCATATTCTGGAAAATATGCCCCAAATGGAAGAAGGTGCCAAAACGGCTTTTGTAGGGGATGGCATCAACGATGCGCCTGTATTGGCAGGGGCTGATGTGGGCATTGCCATGGGGGCTATGGGCTCCGATGCTGCCATGGAAGCGGCAGATGTGGTGCTTATGGATGATGATTTGCGGAAAATCTCCGTGGGTCTGCGCATTGCAAAGAACACAAGAAAAATTGTGATGCAGAATATCGTTTTTGCCTTGGGTATCAAAATTCTGGTGCTTCTCCTCAGTGCATTGGGTATGGCAACCATGTGGATAGCAGTCTTTGCCGATGTAGGCGTAGCCGTGCTGGCAATTCTCAACGCCATGCGGAAGAAATAAACCGAAAGTTTCTCCCAAGAAAAAAGTGTTTTTTCGCTTTCTTGATTTCTGAGGGAAAACTGGAAGAAACCCAATAAAATATGGATGCAATAAAAAAGCTGAAATCCTTTGTATGGCAAAGGTTTCAGCTTTTCTTATTTCCTCATGAAGATGCCCCGTATCTGTCATCAGGGAGCAATATCTTTGGGTTTTGTGTCGGCATAGTAAATGTCTTTTCCATCGATGCCGCTGATTTCACAGCTCAGATTGCAGGCGCAGCCATCCCCGGTGATGTAGAACACGTTCATACCTTTTTGCAGGGAAATGGTCATTTCGTTGTTGACTTCTTCCGTTACGGCAGAGGAATCCAAAGGCACAGACATTTTTTCTTTGCTGCTTTCCGTATAACAGCCAATTTGGGCGTCGCCGGCTTCTTTGGTGAAGTTATAGTACAAAGTCACTTCCGTATCCCTTGCGGCTTCTATGTAGAAAAAGGGCGTTTCTGTTTCCGTGGGGGTAGCTTCCAGACTGACGGCAAGGGCATTTCCATTGGCCATACGCAGGGACTGGAAAACGGATGCCTGGGCTTCAACAGCGGCTTCTCCTGTGGGCAGGGGCGTAACAGGTTCTTTTTGTGCCTGACAGGCTGCAAGCCCCAGAACCAGTACACCACAGAGCATATATAATTTCATATTTTTCATATTATGTCACCTCAAAAACTGTTTTGTGTAAACAGTATATGCTTCAATTTTTACATTACCCGAAAAGAATCCTTACATTTTTATTAAATAAAAATACAGCTTTGTGGAAGAAAAAGAACAGTCTGTGACAGAATGCAACGGTTTCATTTCTCATTGTCAGAAAATGGCGGAAAACAGCGGTTTTATGAAAAAAAGAAAGACAGCTTTCTATTAGGGGCATCTTCGTAAGAAAACAAAGAAAGCCGAAATCCTTATGATGATAAAGGATTCCGGCTTTCTTATGATATTGAGATTTTATTTGATATGTTTTCTTCTGAAGATAGCCGTCGCAATTCCCCTTAAGAAATCAACAAAAAGGAATGCAATGTTTTCTTAAGGGGAATCAGCTTTCAGCAAGCTGTCTGTTTTTTTATTCCTCCGGCTTTGCGGGGGTAATGACTTTTTTCACATTTTTTTCAAACTTCACACGGGGCAGCATGACCATATGTCCGCAGCCGCAGCATTTGATACGGAAATCAATGCCCGTCCGCAGGATTTCCCACTGGTTGGAGCCGCAGGGATGGTCTTTTTTCATTTGTACGATATCGCCAACAGAAAACTGCATGGTTTATCCCTCCTTTTGCTGTACGATATGCAGGGTGCGCTGAGGGAAGGGGATTTCGATGCCTTCTTTGTCCAGCCGGTTTTTGATACGGCGGCGCAGCTCTGCTTCTACGGAAATGTTTGTTTTTACATGACATTTTGCCACGATTTTTACGGTAACGGCGGAATCATCCAGTCCTGTCACGCCCACGATGGTAGGTGTTTCCAGAATATCCGGCATGTCTTTTGTCTGTTCCATTTCGTCCCGCAGGACTTCCAGCACATGGTCGATGCTGGCGTCATAGGAAACGCCTACGGTAACAACGGCGTTGATGAAATCCCGGCACATGTTGGTAACGGTGCCTACGGAGCCGTTAGGGATGATATGGACACTGCCCTGGGGATCGCGGATTTTGGTGGAACGCAGGGTAACGCTTTCCACGGTGCCGGTGATGTTCTGGATGGTGACGATGTCCCCTACAGCGTAGTGGTCTTCAAAAAGGATGAAGAACCCTTCCAGCATATCCGTTACCACGCTCTGGGCGCCCAGACCAATGGCAACAGAGCCGGCACTGGCAACCACCAGCATGGATTTGGGGTCTACGCCGATGAATGTGAGGGCGGTGAAGATACCGATGAAGTAAATGACGTATTTCACCACGCTGGAAGTGATGGAGTTCAGTGTTTTTGCTTTCCGCTGGGTCATGGCAAGACGCTGTTTTTTGGTCTGTGCCGCGAAGAATTTCCGCATAAGATGGTTGATGATGCGGATGAGGAACCAGCAGATGACAAACGTAGCCACAACTTTTAAGAGAACGAAGCCAGCCTCCGTGGCTGCTTCCAGTAATTTTTCTGTGGCTGTCAGTGTTTTTTCCACCTGTTCTTCCAGATCAACGGCATCTGTTACCGTGGATGCCTGGAGCAGGATGGAAGGAAGATGTGAAATCATGGTGCAGTCCTCCTTTCATGGTAACGGGAAGCCGCCTGGACAAAGTGGCTGAAAAGAGCTTCCTGTTCTTTTGTATGCATAGATTCGGGATGCCACTGGACACCCAGTACAAAGTCTTTTTCCGGCATTTCCATGGCTTCTGTCAGACCGTCGGCACTGCGGGCACAGACGTGGAAGCCTTTTCCCAGAAAGGATACTGCCTGATGGTGCAGGGAATTGACAGCAATCTTTGAAGTCCGCCAGAGTTTTTCCAGCTGACTGCCGGGAATGATGGTAATGCTGTGGGTAGCGTAGGGACGGGGTGCCTGCTGGCTGTGCTTGAGGGTAGTGCCCGTCTGTACTTCGATATCCTGATAGATGCCCCCGCCTGCGGCAATGTTCATAATCTGCATGCCGCGGCAAACACCGAAAAGAGGCAGATCTCGTTTCATAGCTTCTTTGCAGAGGGAAAGCTCATATTCGTCCCGCAGGGGCGAAATCTGTCCATTCTGCCGGATGGGTTCTTCCCCAAAGCGCAGAGGGTCAATGTCACCGCCGCCGGTAAAGAGAATGCCGTCCACAAAGTCGGGAAAATCTTCTCCGGGGAACAGCAACACAGGAACGCCGCCGGCTTTCAGCAGGGCATTGGTATAATCTTCACTGATTTTGAATCTTGTTTTTTCATAGGAATAGTCCGGCGTAATGCCGATAATGGGTTTTTTCATCATGTCACACCCTTTCTCTGTTCTTTTACAGTATACAAAAGGCGGGCGTGTTTTGCAACTGACAGAAGTATCAGAAAAACTTGTCAGAAAAAAGCAAAAAAAGTCAAGAGGATAAAAAGGGGGTTCTTGAATTATGTCGGAAATGTATGGTATGATGAAAAAAATGTCTATGATTTGGTAAGAAAATCAGAATAGGAGTGGATATACATGAGAACAATCGGCATCATTGGTGCTATGGAAGAAGAAATTTCTTTCCTGCGGGAAAAAATGGATATCGTCACCACCAAAAGCGTGGTTGGTCTGACTTATTATGTGGGACGTTACGAAGGGAATAATGTGGTACTGGTCAAAAGCGGTATCGGCAAAGTCAACGCCGCAGTCTGCACACAGGCAATGATCGACCATTTCGGCGTGGACTATATCATCAACACAGGCGTGGCAGGTGGTCTTTCTCCTGAACTGCATGTGGGGGACATCCTCATTTCCGTAGACGCGGTACAGCATGATATGGATACATCCGCTTTTGGCGACCCCATCGGCGTCATCCCACGTATGGCAGAAAGCTATTTCAAAGCCGATGAAGCCCTTGTGGAATTGGCGCAGGAAGCGGCAAAAACATGCGGTCTGGACTGCCGTATCATCACCGGACGTGTGGCAAGCGGCGACCAGTTCATCGCTACCCAGGAAGCCAGAGAGAAAATCCGCAAAACCGTCAAAGGGGACTGTGCGGAAATGGAAGGGGCTGCCATTGCCCATGCCTGCTGGCTGAACCGGATTCCTTTTCTCATCATCCGCGCCATTTCTGACAGCGCCAACGAGGATGCGGGCATGTCCTTCGATGAATTTTGCGTCATGGCAGCACAGCGCAGCAGCCTGCTGACAGAAACCATGATCGCAGCCATGAAAAACTAAATTTTCCTATAAAATCAGGAGGAGAAGTCATTCTTTTTGGAAGAACTTTTCCTTTTTGTTTTTCTATCCGTACAATGGGACAAAGCGTTAAAAAATGAACAAAAAACAGGGAAGAATTTCTATGTTATTTCTGGATGTATACCTATTGTCAGGGGGCTGGGAGTTATGTATAATGCAAGGGAAAGGAAATATTTTGTATACAAACAAATTTAGATAAACAGCGAAAAGAAAGGGTGGCATTTCCATGACAGCAAAGACACATGGTTACATCACAAAAGAAATCGAACTGGAACAGATTTACCGTTTTATCCTGAGATATTTCGATCCCGAAGCAAAGGTAAACCGTTATGAAAACCGTTTCGGTGAAAGCAATGAAATGGCTGTTTACTTCACTTATAAGGGCGAAGAAAGACGTCTGTTCTCCATGATTTACAAGAGCCGTAAATTCTCCAAGACAGGCGAAAAGAAACGTCTGATCTTCCTGGATCTGGATTACTGGGGTCACAGCGTAGAAATCATGCGCTCCATCATTTCCTTCTTCAGCGGCTGGATGGATGAAAACGACTGCGATAAAGAAGGTCCTTACTACATCGACGAACAGCCCGACGGCGTAGTACCCAACATCATCAAAATCACAAGAAAAGAACTGAATAAACGTATGGGCGGCATGGTCGTTATCATCGACGATGACGACGAAGACGAAGAATAAGTCTGAAAAGCAAAACCGGAATTTCCCTGTTACAAAGGGGGATTTCCGGTTTTTTTCTTTTGTGCGGCAATTTTTACAGGCAATTTGCGAGAAAAAATAGGAAAACCGTAGGATTTTTTGGCAGACCCCTTGCTTGCAAAGGCTTTCGCCATTTGTTATACTGAATACTGGAAGCATATTGTTTTTTGTAAGAAGGGCGGTGGCAGTATGAACGAGGAGAAAGACATGCGGACGTTGATCGAAGAAGATCTGCAGCATAGTCAGGAAATTTGGGAATCCTATTCCCATGACAAGGAAAAACTGGGCGAATTGTTTCAACTGCTGCTGCAGCACTACGACGGAAAAATAGACGGCTTTGACGAGGATTTATGGGTCATTCAGGATCGAGAGGACTGTGCCGATATGGCAGAGGTCTACCGGAAGAATATCCGCCATCTCATGGAACGGCTGGAAGCTTTTCGGGACAACGGCTATTCCAACGAAGGACTCATGGAATACTATATCCGCAAGGAGCAGAAAGACATCGATTACAGCGCGGACTTTACCTCTGTGCGCATCTCTCTGGGCATGGCAAATCTGCCCGTAAGGGAAAAAGAAGAAATCATGATGAAGCTGGACGAAATGGAAGAAATTTGTGCCCAGGTGGTTCCCAGAAGTAAAAAATGGGAATCCCTTAGGGAATATCTCATCTGGGTTTCGGGGAAAGAAGCCGATGTTGCCATGGAAATTCTGCCCCTGTTTTTCCGCATCAATGATATTATCACAAAGAGGCAGGAAGTATGATCAAACTCATTGTGTCCGATATGGACGGCACGTTACTAAACGACGAGAAACAGATAGATAAACGCATTTACGACCTTTTGCCCAAAATGCGGCAGGAAGGCATCCGCTTTGTGGTAGCAAGCGGCAGACAGTACCCTTCCCTGGCAAGGGATTTTCAGGAGCATTTGCCGGAAATCACCGTCATTGCGGAAAACGGCGCCTTTGTGGTGCAGGATGGGAAAGAACTGTATTTCAAAGGTATGAACGAGAAACAGATTGCCCATAGTCTGGATATTATAGAAACATTACCGGAAACAGAAGGGCTTGTCTGTGCGAAATACTGCTGTTATACCACAAGTCAGGAGGTACACGACCTCCTTGCCAGCCCCAAATTCCATTATGACTGTGAATTGGTGGATGACCTGTACAAAATGACAGATGGCGTCACAAAGGTTTCCCTGATGGTTTACGGAAGCAACACCACACAGTCCTGTTATGACGCCATGCATCCCCAGATGCCGGAGGAAATGACGCTGGTCATTTCCGGCGACACTTGTCTGGACACAGGCATCAAAGGGGTCACAAAAGGCAGTGCATTGGCAGCTTTGCAGGAAATGTGGGGCATTTCGCCGGAAGAAACATTGGTATTCGGTGACCAGTTCAATGACGTGGAAATGTTCGATCAGGCTTATTACAGCTATGCCATGGAAAACGCTATGGACGGCGTGAAAGAAAGAGCCCGTTTTGTGGCAGGAAATAATAACAACGGCGCCGTTGTCGACACCATTTGCCGACTGACGGGTCTGACCATAGAAGGAGAACTATGAAAAAGATAGCAAGCTACGCCTTAGGGTGTAAAGTCAATCAGTATGAAAGCGAAGCCATCGCCGAACTGTTTGCGGAAAAGGGCTATGAAGTGGTTTCCGTAGACGACGAGGCAGATGTATATATCATCAACACCTGTACGGTGACAAATTTCGGGGATAAGAAATCCCGTCAGCTCATCCGTAAGGTGAAACGCCAGAATGAAAACGCCATTGTTGCCGTTGTGGGCTGTTATGCCCAGACTGCGCCGGAAGAACTGGCGGCGGTGCATGGTGTAAATCTGGTCATTGGCACCAAGGATAAGAGTAAAATCGTGGAATTGGTGGAAGACTATCAGGCGGAACAGGGTGTGCAGAATTATGTGACAGACATTATGCACGAACGTGTTTTTGAACCACTGGAAATCAAGAAACTGGCAAACCGCACCAGAGCTTATCTGAAAATTCAGGACGGTTGCAGCCAGTTCTGTTCCTACTGCATCATTCCTTATGCCCGCGGTCCCATCCGCAGCCGTCAGCCCGAGGACGTGATTGCGGAAGTGAAACGTCTGGCGGAAAACGGCTTCAAAGAAGTGGTGCTCACTGGCATCCATGTGGCAAGTTACGGCAAGGATTTGAAAACCATCACCCTCACAGACATCATCCGTCAGGTGCATGAGGTGGAAGGCATTGAACGCATCCGTTTCAGTTCCATTGAACCCAACGTGGTGACAGAGGAATTTGCGGCAGCTATGGCGGAATTGCCCAAGGTTTGTGACCACTTCCATCTGTCCCTCCAGAGCGGCTGTGACAAGACTTTGAAGGAAATGAACCGTAAATACGATACAGAAAAATACCGTCAGGCGGCAGCCCTCCTGCGGAAATATCTGCCGGATGTGGCAATCACCACGGATATTATCGTGGGCTTCCCCGGGGAAACAGAGGAAGATTATCAGGCAAGCCGTGCTTTTGCGGAAGAAATCGGCTTTTCCAAAATCCATGTATTCCCTTATTCCCCGAAAAAAGGCACTCCTGCGGCGGCAAGAAAAGACCAGCTGCAAAACGCTGTGAAACAGGCGCGGAGCCACGACCTCATTACCGTCAGCGACCGCATGACAGACGCCTTTTTGCAGAAGCATGTGGGCAAGGTCATGTCGGTTCTCTTTGAACGGTGCGTTGGGGACGATGTCTATGAGGGACATACCACAAACTATATGAAAGTCCACGCAAGAAGCACAAAAGACCTGTCTAACGTCATTGCGGATACAAAAATCCTCTCCGTGGCGGAAGAAATGGCTTTTGGCGAAGTGGAGGCATAAATCCCATTTTTTGTAATATTTATGTAAGGAAAGAACGGTTGCAATCCGTTCTGGTTTATATTATCATGGAAGAATAGAATTTGTTTGGAGACAGCAAGCATGTGCTGTGGAACGGAGCGTGATACACATGAGCAATAACATCAATGAAACACAATATTTCGGCAGAACGGGCAAGGAACCCGAAAATGAAGCAAAAAGAATTCTGATTTCCGTCAGCACGGCACTGCGGGAGAAGGGTTACAACCCTGTCAACCAGATTGTGGGCTATATCCTTTCCGGTGACCCCACTTATATCACCAGCTATCTCAACGCTAGAGCCATGATCCGTAAACTGGAACGTGATGAACTGCTGGAAGAACTGGTAAAAGATTATCTGGACAGAAACGAATAAGAAAGAGGCATCAATTTGCGTATATTAGGTTTGGACTTCGGTGATAAGACCATCGGCGTGGCAGTGAGTGATCCCTTGGGCTGGACAGCGCAGGGCGTGGAAATCATCAAAAGAGAAAATCCTCAGGAATTTAAAAAATGCATGCGCCGTCTGGCAGAGATCATCGAACAGTATCAGGTGGATACCATCGTTTTGGGCTATCCCAAAAATCTGGATAACTCCGAAGGGGAACGGTGCGAGAAAACAAAGGTCTTTGAGGCGAAAATCAAAGGCAGATTCCCCAAAATCCCTGTGGTGCTCTGGGACGAGCGTTTCAGCACCATTGCGGCGGAGCGTGCCCTGCGCATGGCAGACCTGAGCCACGATAAAAGAAAGAGCGTCATTGACAAAATGGCAGCAGTACACATTTTGCAGGGGTATCTGGACAGCAAGCAGTAAGCCCCCAGAAAGAAACGGAGAAGAACATGAGCGATATTTTTGAAGAAGCAGACGAACTGGAATTTGAAATCGTGACCATGACCGACGAGGATGGCACAGATGTGGAATTTTCCATTATTGATAACGTAGCCAGCGGCACAGACCGTTACCTGCTGGTGGTAGAAACAGAAAAAATGGACGAGGACGAAACACAGGCCTTGATCCTCAAAGAAGTGGCTATTGACGCCAACGACATCACATATGAAATGGTGGAAGACGACGCGGAATTTGACCGTGTGGCAGAACTTTTTGCCCAGAAAGGCGAAGACTACGAAGTTTCCATCGACGACTGATTTTAGAATGGATAGGGTGGACGGCTGACCGACACCCTTTTCAATATATGTGCGGATAAAAAAGCGAACAGAAACGAAAAAGCAGAAACCTGTCTTTGGAGAAAAATGGGACGTGAATTGTTTTTCGGGGAAGGACAGGATTGCCTGCTCTTTTTGTGCTTGTCTGAAAAAGGAGAAATAGACAGGTTTTGTTTTTGTGTTTAAAGCAGACTTTTTTACGCCATACTAACTTTTAGAAATGGATTACATAAAACGATAAAAAGGAGGTGTGTTTTTTGGCAAACAGAAGATCCAAGCCCAAAACAAGGCTGAAAGTCATCGCTTTGGGCGGTCTGGAAGAGATCGGGAAGAATATGACCGTACTGGAATACGGCAACGATATCATCATCATCGACTGTGGCCTGGCGTTCCCCGAGGACGATATGCTGGGCATTGACCTGGTCATTCCAGACATTACCTATTTGGCAAAGAACGTAGAAAAAATCAGAGGCATCGTGCTGACTCACGGTCACGAAGACCATATCGGCGCACTGCCTTATGTACTGAAACAATTGAAAGTGCCTGTATTCGGCACACTGCTGACACTGGGTCTGTTGGAAAACAAACTCAGAGAGCATAAAATGCTGGATAAGACCACACTGCACACCGTTGTGCCCGGCGAAAAAGTGAAACTGGGGGAAATGGTGGTGGAATTCATCCACACAAACCATTCCATCGCCGATTCTGTGGCGCTGGCAATCCAGACCCCTGTGGGTATGGTCATCCACACCGGGGACTTTAAGGTGGACTATACACCCATTGACGGGGATATCATCGACTTGCAGCGTTTTGCGGAACTGGGCAGTCAGGGCGTACTGCTCCTCATGAGCGACAGTACCAACGCGGAACGCAAAGGCTTTACCATGTCTGAAAAGAATGTAGGTAAGGTGTTTGAACGGATTTTTGAGGAAACCCCCAGAAACCGTATCATGGTTGCCACATTCTCCTCTAATATTCACCGTATCCAGCAGATCATCAATGCGGCCTATATGTATGGCAGAAAGGTTGCCATCATCGGCAGAAGTATGGTAAACGCCGTAAAAACAGCGTCTGAACTGGATTATCTGTGGGTTCCGCCCCGTACCCTTATTGATATCAACGAAATCAAGAATTATCGGGATGAACAGCTGGTTATCATCACCACAGGCAGTCAGGGCGAAACCATGTCCGCTCTGTCCCGTATTGCCAACAGTGAACATAAACAGGTCAGCGTCAAACCCGATGATAAAATCATCATTAGTGCATCTGCTATCCCCGGCAACGAAAAGAACGTGATCCGCGTGGTGAATGAGCTGCTGAAAAAAGGCGCAGATGTGGTATACGGCGGCATTGAGGACATCCACGTTTCCGGTCACGCCCGTCAGGAAGAGCTGAAGCTCATGCTTGCTCTGACAAAGCCCAAATTCTTCATGCCTGTTCACGGCGAATACATGCACCTGTCCAGCCATAGAGATCTTGCCATCAGCATGGGCATGGACAAGAAAAACATCTTCGTCAATAAACTGGGGGATGTGCTGGAACTGTCCAAAAATGAAGCCAAAGTCACAGGCACTGTACCGACCGGTCAGGTCATGGTAGACGGTCTGGGTGTTGGCGACGTTGGGAACATTGTACTTCGCGACAGAAAGCACCTGTCCGAGGACGGCTTGATGGTGGTCGTGGTTTCCATGGAAGAAGAAACCGGTCAGATTGTGGCAGGTCCCGACATCATTTCCCGTGGCTTTGTTTATGTTCGTGAATCCGAAGACCTTATGGACGGCGCAAGAGAAGTTGTCATGAAAGCCCTGCAGGAATGCGAAGAAAAGAACATCACCAGCTGGAACTATATCAAGAACCTCATCAAAGATACTTTGAAAAACTATATCTGGCAGAAAACAAAGAGAAGCCCTATGATTCTGCCTATCATCATGGAAGTGTAAAGAAATAAAAAGTCGGAAATTCTGAAAAGTAAGCTCCTCGTCAGAGGAACTGCGACGACAATCTTCAGAAGAAAATATACCGGATAAAAATAAGAAAGCTGAAATCCTTTCTCGATAAGGATTTCAGCTTTCTTTGCTTTCTTATGAAGATGTCTGAAAAGAATGTCCGACTTTTTGTATATCAGGGATTATTCAAACACACAGTCTTTGATGAGCACATTGCCAAATTTGCCGTCACAGACACCAACCAATGTGATGGCGTCTCCTTCCTGTAATTCCATGACTTTTTCAATCTGGGCTTCATCAGAGAAATAACACTGTACAGAAGTGATGGCAAACTCTTCGCCGGCAAAAGTGATGTAAACATCATCTACAATGTCTTTGCCAATGGAACCGACGGTGCCGCTGAGCCGCATGGTTTTTCCTTCATAAAGGGCATCCCCTTTGACTTCGTTGGCTTCATAGGATGCCAGCAGCTCTGCAGGAGAAATTTCCATGATTTCCACAGGAGCGGTTTCTTCTGCTTCCGTGTTGCTGGGTTCTGTGGCGGCATTGTTTTCCGCTACAGGCGCGTTTCCTCCAAAGGAAGATGCAGGCTTTTCCTCGCCGCCCATCAGTGCGGAAAAGATCAGCAGCACAACAATGACTGCAATGACCCATTTTGCCTTACCGCCTTGTTTTTTGCCGCACTGGGGGCATACAGACGCTTTTTGGGGGATTTCACTTTGACAGAATTTACATTTCTTTGTTTTTGGTGTTTCCATAGATTTCCTCTCCTTTTGATACGAAATACATAATGTTGCATCTTTAGCAACATCATAAGGCAGGACACATGGTAATGTCAAGAAAAAAATGAGGGGGACTGTGAGCCATGAAAATATACGAATACGACGGGAAGAAAAATATCTGTGGGGAACAAATCCGAAAAATTCGTATGGAAAAAAAGATGTCACAGGCAGCGCTGTCCCGGGCTTTGCAGTTGGAAGGCATCACCATTGACCGTTATTCCATTTGCCGCATGGAAAAAGGCGAGCGGTTTATTGCCGATTATGAATTGATCAAAATCGCCGGCATATTAGATGTACCGGTTTCTTTCTTTTTCCCTGGCGCAGAGGACAAATAGGCTTTTTTTAGAATATCACAGGAATTTTTTGGGATTTCCCCCAAAATAGGGGAGAATTGTGTTATTTTTAAGATATCATAAAAATAAAAACCATCAAAAGGGGGCTTTTGACATGAAATTCCAAAGAATCAAAGATGTATGTTTAGGGGCAACGGTGGCTGCTCTTGTTATGGGTGCAGCGCCTGCCGCTTACGCAAAGGTGGCAAACATGGACATTCCTGTTATGTTTAACAACATTAAAATCGTTGTAGACGGGAAAGAACTGAAAACAGACAAAGAACCTTTTATCTACGAAGGAACCACATATCTGCCTGTCCGTGCCGTTGGGGAAGCTGTAGGGAAAAACGTCACATGGGATGCTGCTTCCAAAACCGTTATCTTAGGGGAAACAGAACAGAAAGAACAGGAAAAAGAACCGGAACAGCCGGAAGAAACCACTTCTGACGATGACAGCAGATTGGGGAAACTTTCCAGCAAACCCAGCACCAATGTCAATAATATGAAAATCCAGTGTACCGGTGTGAGAGAATCCGCTGGATATATCGACGGTATTGAAGTGGATTTCAAATTTACCAATAACAGTGACTTTGAACAGACTGTTGTACTGGACAGCTTGGAAGTCAATAACAAAGAAGTGGAAGGTTATCTCTATGCAAGTGTTTTGGGTGACAGAAGCGAAACAGACCGCCTGACCATTGAGGACAGCGATTTGAAAAGCGCCGGTATTGACAAGATCTATAATATTAGTGTAGTATTCCGTGTATATAACCATGACGATTGGGATGACGTAACTACAAACGAAATGATCATGAATTTTAATTAAACACAAGACCCCCGATTGGTTTCCAGTCGGGGGCTTTTTTGCAAAAGGAGAGAAGAACCATGCAGTCCGTTGGGGAAATCAAAGAAATATTAAGCAGCTGTCCCGTGGAAAAACTGCCGGAAGTTTTGCCGGAATTTGCCGCCGACAGCCGCAAAGGCGTACAGAGCCTTGTGACCCGTTTCCAGAAGAAATACGACGCTTATCTGGCAGAACTGGAACGACTGGAAACATTGCTGACTTACGAACGGGAGTGCTACGAAAAAGGCTTTGAACTGGTGGCAGGCATTGACGAAGTGGGCAGAGGACCCCTTGCCGGTCCTGTGGTAGCGGCAGCGGTGATTCTGCCGAAAAACTGCAAGATTGCCGGTGTCAATGACTCCAAAAAACTTTCTGCCCAGAAACGGGAGGAGCTTTGCCAAATCATCAAGGAACAGGCAGTGGCTTGGGCAGTGGGGGTAGTTTCCAACGAACGCATTGACGAAATCAATATTTTGCAGGCAACTTATGAAGCTATGCGAGAGGCTTTGTCCAAACTGGAAGTACAGCCGGACTTTATCCTTGCGGACGCGGTGACCATTCCCAAGGTATCTACGCCCCAGAAAGGCATTATCAAAGGGGATGCCAAAAGTATTTCCATCGGTGCCGCCAGCATTGTGGCAAAGGTCACCAGAGATGCCATGATGGAAGGCATGGCGGAAATCTATCCTCATTACGATTTTGCTTCCAATAAGGGTTACGGCTCCCAGAAACATCTGGCAGGCATTGCCCAGTATGGCATCTGTCCCATTCATCGCCGGACATTCGTGAAAAATTTTCTGAAAGAAGATGCCGCACCCAAGGAAACAGGCAACCGGGGCGAACTCCTTGCCGCAAAGGAAATGAAGAAAATGGGCTATGAAATTCTTGCCCAGAATTACCGCAAACCAAGCGGAGAAATCGACATCATTGCCCAGAAAGATGGTATACTGGTATTTACGGAGGTAAAAACAAGAACCAGCACTGCTTACGGCACCCCTGCGGAAGCCGTAGACCGCCGGAAGCAGGCACATATCATCGAAACGGCGCTGGCGTATCTGGCGGAGACGGGGGACGCAGACAGGGATTGCCGTTTTGATGTGGCAGAAATTTTGGAAGAAGACGGAAAGAAATATTTCCGATACATCGAAAACGCCTTCGAGGCATAAAGGAGGAAGAAACTTGCAGATTGTAAAAAAAGGTGATGTGGAACTGATCACATTTGATAATCTGACTCAGACAGGTATGGTGAAACATGGCTTCACCACCCGCCACGGCGGTGTCAGCACAGGCTTTTACGGCACCATGAACATGGGCTTTTCCAGAGGGGAGGACAGAGCCCCCGTGGCGGAAAATTACCGCATTTTGGCAAGAGCGTTGGAGCTGGATGAAAACGCCTTTGTGGCAACCCAGCAGACCCATACCACAAACGTACTGAAAGTGACAGCAAAGGACAAAGGCTGCGGTGTTACAAAAGACAGAACTTATCACGATATCGACGGCTTGATGACGAATGAAAAAGGCATCAATCTGGTGATTTTCGGGGCAGACTGCGTACCTGTTTTCCTGCTGGATACCAAAAACAAAGCCATTGGTCTGGCACACTGCGGCTGGAAAGGCACTGCCGACCGTATGGCAGAAAAAATCGTACAGGAAATGATGGCAGCTTATGGCACAAACCCCAAGGATATTGTGG
The DNA here is from genome assembly GCF_014982935.1 of Anaerotignum lactatifermentans. Taxonomy (NCBI): domain Bacteria; kingdom Bacillati; phylum Bacillota; class Clostridia; order Lachnospirales; family Anaerotignaceae; genus Anaerotignum; species Anaerotignum lactatifermentans. The sequence continues at coordinate 46,331 of NZ_JADCKK010000006.1, forward strand.
CAGCCGTTGGTCCTTCCATCGGGAAATGCTGTTTTCAGGTGGATGACCCTGTGGTGAATCTGTTCCGGGCGCAGATTGCCTTTGCCGATGATATCATTTTTGACGACCCCACAGAAGAAGGCAAATACAAAATTGACCTGTGGGAAACCAACCGCAGACTGCTGGCGGAAATGGGCGTGGAAAACATTGAGATTTCCGGTCTTTGCACCATGTGTGACACAGAACGGTTCTACTCCCATCGGAAAATGCGGGAAAATCGCGGCGTTATGGCTGGGGTCATGACACTGCTGTAAAAAAGACAGACGGGCGTGAAATCTGCGGATTTTGCGATTCAGGGTGTCGAAGGTTGACACCCTGTCGTCAAAGGCTCATTTCATTCAAGCCTTTGACGAGTAGACAGAAGTCAAAAGCCGAAGTTCCATCAGCTTAACAGCTTTGAAACTTCGGCTTTTTCCTCGCCGGAAATAAATTCCGGCTGCGGATTCCGGTTGGGGAACCCTTCGTTTCCCAATCCCTTCCGCGGTCTCAAAACACTGAAAAAATCATTCGGTGCGGGGCGTGAAATCTGCGGATTTCACGCCTTTTTCGCTTTTCTGAGCACCTTTGGGGCGGTTTTTGTTGTTCCGGCGTGGACAAGGGGGCTTTTTTGCGTAAAAATTTTGTGAAAAAGCCCGGAAATGTGGGAAAGTATTGTATGTACCGCCTTTTTTATGCTATAATACATAGAATGTGAAAGTGGGGGCGTATGCCCCCTTCTGTATGAAAATGAAAAACAATGAACATAGAGTTGGAGGAAAACAAATGAGCAAACCCATCGTAGCAGTGGTGGGACGTCCCAACGTGGGCAAGTCCACCCTTTTTAACAGGCTGGCGGGCGAACGCATTTCCATCGTACAGGATACCCCCGGCGTAACACGTGACAGAATCTACGCAGACGTAGAATGGCTGAATCACAAATTTACACTCATCGACACCGGCGGTATGGAAATCGGTTCTGAAGAAATCATTCAGAAACAGATTTTGCAGCAGGCGGAAATCGCCATTGAAACCGCTGACGTGATCCTGTTTGTCACAGACGTAAAAGCGGGTGTTACCGACGACGACCGTCAGGTTGCAAACAAACTGCGCCGCACCAAAAAACCCGTTGTGCTGGCTGTCAACAAAGTGGACAGCGTAAAGCGTGACACTATGGATATTTACGAATTTTATGAACTTGCCATCGGCGATCCCATGCCCATTTCCGCAGGTCAGGCACTGGGTCTGGGGGATATGCTGGACGAAGTCATTGCACACTTCCCTGAAGACAGCGACACACAGGAAGAAGATGATGCAATCAAAGTTGCCATCATCGGCAAACCTAACGTAGGGAAGTCCTCCCTGATTAATAAGATTCTGGGAGAAGACAGACTCATCGTCAGCAACATTCCCGGTACCACCCGTGACGCCATCGACTCTCCCATTGAAGTGGATGGTCAGAAATATGTGTTCATCGACACAGCGGGTATGCGCCGGAAGAGCAAGATCAAAGAAGAAATCGAACGTTTCAGTATCATTCGTGCCGTTGCTGCCGTAGAACGCTGTGACGTTGCTATTTTGGTTATTGATGCCAACGAAGGCATCACCGATCAGGATACAAAGATTGCCGGCATTGCCCACGAAAGAGGGAAAGCGGCTATCGTTGCTGTAAACAAATGGGATTCCATCGAAAAAGATGATAAGACCATGAACAAATACCTGAAGGACATCGGCAATGAATTGGCGTACATGCCTTATGCACCCAGAGTGTTCATTTCCGCTCATACTGGTCAGCGTGTAAATCGTCTGCTGGAACTGATCAAGACCGTAAACGAAAACCACGCCCTGCGTATCAGCACCGGCGTTCTGAACGAAGTTTTGATTGAAGCAACAGCCATGCAGCAGCCCCCTGCGGACAAAGGTCGCCAGCTGCGTCTGTACTACATGACACAGGTATCCGTAAAACCCCCTACCTTTGTCATTTTCGTCAACGAACGGGAACTGTTCCACTTCTCTTACCGCAGATATATTGAAAACCAGCTGCGGGAAGCCTTTGGTTTTGTGGGTACACCCATTCATTTTATCGTAAGAGAAAAAGGGGATAAGGATTGATATGTTTCGACTGATTTGTATTGCCATCGGGTACTTTATCGGCTGTATCCAGACGGCGTTCATCATGGGCAAGCTCTGCAAAACAGACCTGAGCAAGAAAGGCAGCGGCAATCTGGGTACCACAAATGCCCTGCGTGTGCTGGGGTTTAAAGCAGGAGCGGTTACATTCATCGGGGATATTTTAAAAGGGGTCGTAAGTTTCATCATTGCCAGATGGCTGTTCCCGGATATGGGGATTCTGGCAGGGATTTATGCCTGCGCAGGTACCATCTTAGGACATGATTTTCCTTTTTACCTGCATTTCAAAGGCGGGAAAGGCATTGCTGCCACCATCGGCTTGGTGCTGTGCATCGGTTTTACAGAATCCATGCCACTGATGCTCATTTCCTTTATCATCGGTATTGTGGCAGTGGCAATGTCCGGTTATATTTCTCTGGGCTCCATGCTCTTTTCCATTGCCATTCCCGTTTGTGCCTTTTTCTTCCAGCTTCCACTGGAAGGGGCGCTGGTGCTGACAGCACTGACCATTCTGGCACTGTGGAAACATCGGGCAAATATCGAAAGACTGCGCGCAGGCAATGAAAACAAGTTTACTTTGACAAAGAAAGTCTGAGGAAGGGGAGTTTGTTATGAAAAATGTAGCGGTAATCGGTTCCGGCAGCTGGGGCACAGCCCTTGCCATTATTCTGACCAAGTATGACCATCAGGTGAAGATTTGGGCAAGAAGTCAGGCAGCTGTAGACGAAATCAATAGCAAACACACCAACGAAAAATATCTTCCCGGCGTTACATTGCCGGAAACATTGACAGCCACCACAGACCGTGAAGCGGCGCTGGAGGGTGCGGAAATCGTCATTTCTGCGGTGCCTTCCCGTGCAGTGCGCCAGACCATGACAGATTTTGCGCCTTATTTCAAACCCGGCACTGTCATCGTCAATGTGGCAAAAGGTCTGGAGGACGGCAGTCTGCTGCGTCTTTCTCAGGTCATCCAGGAATGCGTGCCTCAGTGCGAAGTTTGCGTGCTGTCCGGTCCCAGCCATGCGGAAGAAGTGGCAAGAGAAATCCCCACCACATGCCTCATTGCTTCTGAAAATGAAGAAGTGGCAAAAATGGTGCAGAAAGAATTCATGAATCCCAAATTCCGCATTTACACCAGCACAGATGTCATTGGCGTGGAAATGGGCGCAGCTCTGAAAAACGTTATGGCACTGGCAGCAGGCATGAACGACGGTCTGGGCTTTGGGGATAACAGCAAAGCGGCTCTCATGACAAGAGGCATTGCGGAAATGAAACGTCTGGGCATTGCCATGGGCGGCAAAGCGGAAACATTCGCTGGTCTTTCCGGCATCGGTGACCTGATTGTGACTTGTACCAGTATGCACTCCCGTAACCGCCGGGCAGGCATCCTGCTGGGACAGGGCAAAAGTCTGGAAGAAACACTGGCAGAAGTCAAAATGGTTGTAGAAGGTGTCAACACCGTACAGGCGGCTTGTCATCTGGCAGAAAAATACCATGTTGACCTGCCTATCACACAAGCCATCAATGACGTGCTGTTCCATGGGAAAGATACCCAGACAGCCGTATTGGAATTGATGACAAGAGAAGGCAAGTCCGAATAAATTACATATAAAAATGTCCTTTTTCGGGCATCTTCATAAGAAAACAAAGAAAGCCAGAATCTCTGTAATACAGAAAGTTCTGGCTTTTTCTATTTTCGGAGAATTTGTTTTTCCAAGATGGATTTTGATATGCAGATTTTTTTGTTTCATTCCGCAGTGCAGTGTCTGCCTTTTTCCGTCAGGATGGTCATGGAAAGGGCAAAGACCAGAAGCAGCACGGGATACAGCCCCATGGAGATTTTCTCCGACAGAAACCCGGACACAGGGGGCATGGTGGTGCTGCCCAGATAAGAAATTGCCATTTGGGTGCCCATGAGAGATTGGGACAGGGATTTTCCAAACCGCTGGGGTGTGGCGTGGAGCAGACTGGGATAAATGGGCGCACAGCCCAGTCCTGTGAGAATCAATCCCAGACAAAGGAACAGGTTATGGAGGGGCAGGAGCATCAGAAGTATGCCCACAATGGCAGTACCTTCCCCCAGACGTACCATGGCATCATCGGAAAACCGCAGGGTGAGGAAGCCGCTGAAAAATCGTCCGGCAGTGATACCCAGATAAAACAGGGAAATCCATTTTGCGGCAGTTTCAGGGGAAATGCCCCGGACAGCCACCATATAACTGCTGCCCCAAAGACCTGTGGTCAGTTCCAGTGCGGAATAGAAGAAAAACGCCGTCAGAGCAGCTTTGACACCGGGACGTTTCAGCAGTTTGCCCCACTGGGGTGTTTGGGGATGGACAGTTTCGCCGCCGGAAAGGGGCAGTTCCTGTTTTTTCCACAAAGGCAGGGACAGAAGCAGGATGAGAGTCAATGCCATTTGCAGGAAGGAAATGGTGCGGTAGCCTGCCTGCCAGCCCATGCCGCGGCTCAGACATAAGCCCATGATGTATGGTCCGCCTGTAGCGCCAATGCCCCAGAAACAGTGGAGCCAACTCATGTGCTTTGCTTTGCAGTGGAGGGCAACGAAGTTGTTCAGGGCGGCATCTACGGAGCCAGCCCCTAGACCGTAGGGAATTGCCCAAAGACAGAGGGCAAAGAAGCTATTGGAAAGGGAGAAACCAAAAAGGGCAAGGGCAGTCATGGCAACGCTGCACATGGTGACGGCGCCTGTGCCGAACCGCTGGATGACCTGATGGCTCATGAGGCTGGACAGGATGGTGCTGGCGGTAATAAGAAAGGAGATGACACCCCCAAGAGAAAGGGAAACTCCCAGACTTTCCTGCATTTGCGGCCACGCGGAGCCCAGCAGGGAATCCGGCAGCCCCAGTGAAATAAAGGATACATAAATCAGTGCCAGAAGCAATGAAAACATAAAATACCTCCAAAAATAAATAGGTTGTCTTTTTTGGGAAAACATACGCAAAAATTTGTACTCTATTAAAATACCGCCGGAAAAGGCTTGATGCAATCAATATATAGACGTATACTATAAAAAAACGGACAGGAGGGGTAGTATGTCATTGGATGCCTGTGATGTAAACGTCAATCCCAGACAAATGGAACTGCGTCCCCATGGCACGGCGGATTTTCCCTGCGGCGGCTATGATACCCAGATTCGCAGCGGCGAAAAAGGCGGCGTTGCCTGGCATTGGCACGAAGAAACGGAAATATTATATGTAACAGAAGGCAGTGTGGAAGTATTTCTGCCGGACATGCGCTGGACCCTTTCCAAAGGCGAAGGGGCTTTTATCCATGCCAATGTGCTCCACAGCATACTGGCAGCGGGCGAAGGAGGCAAAATCCGCTCCGCTGTATTCCATACCCGGCTTATCAGCGGCGGACAGGATACGGTTTTTCAGAAAAAATATATCGCCCCTCTGCTGGCTTATGGCGGTATTAAGGGGCTGCCCCTGACGGGGGAAGAACAGTGGCAGAAGGACATGCTGGCGGAAATCAAAGAAATCGTCCGCTTTCTGGAGAAAAAAGAAGAAGGTTATGAATGGGATGTGCGGGATACCCTGGGACGCTTGTGGCGGAATCTCTATGCCCATACAAAGCCTGTGGAAGGCGGAAACAGCCGGAAAACCATGGACGCTCAGCGGCTCAAGAGCATGCTGGAACTGATTCAGAAAGAGTATAACGAGCCTTTGGACTTGGCAAGGATTGCAAGAGCGGCAAATATCGGGGAGCGGGAATGTCTGCGGTGCTTCCATCGTACCATCGGCATTTCTCCTTTGCAGTATTTGCTGCGGTATCGTGTTTCTCAGGCGGCGCTTCTGCTGCGGGAAACCAATCTGCCGGTGGCGGAAGTGGGGATGCGCTGCGGTTTTGACAGCCCCAGTCATTTTGCTCAGACCTTCCGCAAATATTTTTCCATTACGCCCAGCGCTTATCGGAAAGGGAAGATTTAAGGGGGAAGAAAAATGCTTTTGGTGCTGAAGATTGTATTTGTCGTTTTTGCGGCAGTCATGGTCTTTTTTCCAAGAAAGATTTGGGACATTTTTTACGGGAATTTCAGTGAGAATGCAGAGCCTCACGACGCAATGCTCATGGCATACCGTGCGGCTGGTATTATAGCCCTTGTGGTATTTATCATTAGAGGTATTTGGGGAAGCTAAGGGGGAGAAACCTTTGGAAATCAATAAAGTCATGCATGCGGCGCTGAAAGCGCTGTCTTATCCAGATTTGGATGTGAAAAAAACATATAAAATCAAACGTCGGCTGGAAGGGATTCGCTCTGCCCAGCTTTCACCGGAGAAAAACCTCTTTCAGGACTGGCGTGTGCCTTTTGGCAAGACCAGTGTGCCTGTGCGGCTGTTTTTTCCCAATGACAAAGAGGTGTTGGAACCGCCTGTGATTCTCTTTTTCCATGGTGGCGGCTGGGTCGTTGGGGACATCAACAGCTATACGAAGGTTTGTGCTTCCATGGCGCAGATATTGGAATCAGTAGTCATTTCTGTGGATTATCGTCTGGCGCCGGAGCATAAATTCCCGGCAGCGCCGGAGGACTGCTACCATGTGGCAAAAACATTGTTCTGTGATGGCTTTCCTTTTCCGGCAAAACCGGAGGAAATCACACTCATGGGGGATTCTGCCGGCGGCAATCTGGCAGCGGTGGTGTCCCAGATGGCAAGAGATCGGGGCGAATTTGAAGTGAAGCAGCAGATACTTTTGTATCCTGCCACATTCAATGACCATTCTCCCGCGTCGCCTTTCCCTTCTGTGGTGGAAAACGGCACGGATTATCTCTTGACCTCTAAACGGGTTTGCGACTATATGGAATTGTACCAGTCCTCGCCGGAAGATCGGCAAAATCCGTATTTTGCGCCTCTTTTGGCGGAGGACTTTACCAACCAGCCCCGCACCCTCATTCTGACGGCGGAATTTGACCCCCTCCGGGATGAAGGGGAAGCCTATGGTGCGGAATTGCAGCGGGCAGGAAATGACGTGACAGTGGTGCGCATTGCCGATGGGCTCCATGGATATTTTTCTCTGCCGCCGCGGTTTGAAGCGGTACAGGAAAGCTACCGCTGGATACAGCAATTCCTGAAAGGAGGAGAGCCTTTGTGAGTGATGCAAAGTGGAGCAGGCTGGAAAACGCTGCAAAGATATTTCCGTCCACCACAAGCAGAGAAGATACAAAGGTTTTCCGTTTCACCTGTGAACTGACGGAAATGGTGCAGGAAGCACCTTTGCAGGCAGCCTTGGAAGAAACACTGGAATTTTTCCCCTTTTACCGCTATTCCCTGCGGCGGGGGCTGTTCTGGTATTTTTACGAAGAAAGCAGAGAAAAGCCGGTGGTGCGGGAGGAACATCTGCCGCCATGCAGTAAGCTGTACCATCCCGATCGTCACGGATTGCTCTTTTCTGTGACATATTATCGCTGCCGCATCAATCTGGAGGTCTACCATTCCCTGACAGATGGGACAGGGGCATTGGCATTTCTGCGGATGCTGACCATCCATTATATCAAGCAGGTACATGGGGAGGGTGTCCTTTCTCACGAAGCCCTCCGCAATGCGGTGCCTGTGCCGGAGCGCATGAGCGATAGTTTTGCGCGATATTATACAGGAAAGAAAAAATATGAAAAACAGAAAGTCAAACGGGCTTATCGTATTTCTGGTATCCGTCTGCCAGACCATCAGATTCGTGTCATTGAAGGGACGGCATCGGCATCCCAGATATTGCAAAAATCCCATGAATACGGCACAACAGCCAGCATATTCCTTTGCAGTGTGCTGCTTCGTGCCATTCATGCCCAGATGCCAAAACGGGCGGAGAAATACCCTGTGAATCTGTCAGTACCTGTAAATCTTCGGAATTATTTCCCGTCGGAATCTGCCAGAAACTTTTTCTCTGTCATTACGGTGGGCTATGATTTCGGAAAAAATCCCGATGATTTCGCTTCTGTCATTGCCGCCGTCAAAGAAGGCTTTGCTAAAGAGCTGACAGATGAAAAAGTCAAAGGCAGGCTCAATGACCTCTGTGCTTTAGAGCATAACCTGCTGACCCGTATGGTGCCGCTGTTTTTGAAGGATATCAGTTTGAATATCGCCAATCGGGTGTCTGCAAGAGAAATCACCATGGCCTTTTCCAATATTGGTCGTGTGGATATGCCTGCGGAAATGGCGCCTTATCTGCGGCAGTTTGGTGTATTTGTCAGCACCAAGCGGATGCAGGTCTGCCTCTGCTCCTATGGAGATCGGCTTACCATGGGATTTTCCGCACCTTTTGTGGATACTTCCGTGCAGCGTCATTTTTTCAGACAGCTGACGGAAATGGGCATTGATGTGGAGCTGACGGCAAATGTGCAGGAAGGAGGGGAAGCCCATGCGGATTTGTGATGCTTGCCATGTGCATGTGCGGGGAAGTATGGACCGCTGTCCCCTCTGCGGCACAAAACTGCGGGGAGAGAAAGAAGAAAACGTATTTCCCAGATTGCAGATGTATGACCATATGTATCGGAAGATCATGCGTATTTTCCTGTTTTTGTCCGTCATTGCCGTGATTGTGTGTCTGGCAGCAAATCGGGTCTTTGTACCGGATCTGTTCTGGTCTATGTTTGTATTAGCTGGAGTGGTTTCTTTCTGGATCAGCCTGTATGCGGCATGGAAAAAGAAACGGAATATCCCCAAAGGAATCTTATGGGAAATGACGGTCATTTCCATTCTTGCAGTGGCATGGGATATGGGAACGGGCTGGCATGGCTGGTCGGTGGACTTTATCCTGCCTATCCTCTGTACCGTGTCCATTGGGATGATGGTGGTTATGGCAAGATTTTTGCGGCTGCAATTACGGGAGTATGTCATTTATATGCTCATGGAAATTGTATACGGTCTGGTGGTGTGGATACTGCTCTTGACCCATGTGATTCAGTTCATTCTGCCGGCGCTGGTCTGCGTGGTTTGCTGCGGTGCGGCATTGGCGGCGCTGGTGATTTTCCGGTGGGAACTGTTCCATGAGGAGATGCAGAAACGACTGCATTTTTGATAGGGGATTTTGTCCTGCTGAAAAGCGGGGCAATCAAAAAGAATAGTAGATAATCAAGCGGAGTTTGCGCAATGTAAAAGGGTGGCGTCAAACTCCGTTTTTTATTTTGCAGAAAATTTTATGAATTTTTGCTGTAAAAATAAGAAATGATTTTTTGATAGAATAGCAGAGTATTTTTTTGGGAAGATTCCCGAATAGAACAGAAAGGGAGGTCTGCACATGAAAGAACTCGTTGTAACAAAAGCGGCTATCACATCCTATTTGCAGTTTTTGAAGATACAGGAAAAAAGCAAGGGAACTTTGGAAAAGTATCAAAGAGAACTGTTGGATCTAGAAAAATATTTGAAAGGCAAAAAAGTTACAAAAGAAGATTTGTTGGTGTGGAAAGAAGATTTGGAAAAAAGATACAGCCCTGCAGGCGTCAACGGCAGACTGGTGGCTGCCAATGGCTTTTTTTCTTATTCTGGCAGGTATGATCTGCGGCTGAAATTATTGAAGATTCAAAAAGAGATTTTTATCAGTGAAGAAAAGGAATTGACCCGTGCAGAATACGGCAGATTGGTACGTACGGCAGAAAAAAAGGGCAAAGAACGGCTTTCTCTGCTGATACAAACCATCTGTTCCACGGGGATACGTGTTTCTGAACTGGAGTTTATCACTGTTGCAGCTGTCAAACGGGGCAGGGCAGAAGTGAATTGTAAAGGAAAGCGGCGGGTGATTTTTTTGCCTGCACGTTTGCAGAAAAAACTCAAAGCTTACGCAGCTAAGAAAGGTATCACAGAAGGCGTTATCTTTGCATCAAAAAGCGGACGTCCTTTGCACCGGGGAAATATTTGGGCAGAAATGAAAAAACTCTGCAAAGATGCAGAGGTCAGCCCAGAGAAAGTGTTCCCTCACAATCTGCGGCATCTGTTTGCGCGGATATTCTATAGCTTAGACAAAGACATCGCAAAGCTGGCAGATATGCTGGGGCACAGCCATATTGAAACCACAAGAATTTATGTTATGGAAAGTGGACGAATCCATCGACAGAAACTGGAACGAATGCGACTGGTGTTGTAACAGAATTCCCCTTCTGTCGTAAAAATAAGCTGTACCACATAATGAAATCGAGTGTGATACACTTCAAATATAACACTTTTTACATATGATAGCAAGTGATGACATCAAAATAAAACCGAATCTGACGTTTTTGTAAAAAAAACGTATTTTCGGTTTTGTTTTGATGTTTTTTTTTATTTTTGGCAAAAAAAGAAAAATTCCTTTGACCAGTTTGTCTGACATTTTCTGCTTTCCGGTCAAAAAAATATGACAGAAGGGGAATTTCGTTATAACGAGTGAGAAAAATGGAAGAAATCAAGTTTACAGAGGAAACAATTGAAGACTTTTTGCAGGAAAAAATAAAATCTGGCAATAAACCGGAAACCATTGCGGAATATCGCCGGATTTTACAGAAGTTCCAAAAGGAGCTTTTGCCGGAGGATGTGCTGCGGGAAAACACCTTGCAGCAATGGAAAAACACCATGCAGCAGGAAGGAAAGCTGGCAGTGCGTACCATCAACCGCAGGCTGGCAGTGGTGAATCAGTATCTGCATTTTATGGGAGAAAGAAATTGGCAGGTATCCTGTATGCCGCTGGGAGATACGGAACAAACCGTTTTACAGCGTGGGGAGTATATTCGTTTGCTGCAGGCGGCAAAACAGCAGAAAAAAGAGCAGCTTTATTTCATCATCAAGTCCATTTGCACATTAGGTCTGCATATTTGGGAACTGCCCCAAATGACAGTGGATTTTGTAAAAACAGGCAGTGGGATTTTCAGCGGCAATGGGCAGGAAAGAAAGGTTGTCATACCACGGTCATTCCAGCGGGAATTGGTGGACTATTGCAAACGCAGCAATATGGAACATGGCGCCATTTTCCGCTCCCAAAGAGGAACAAACATTCATCGCATTACCATCAACGCAGCCATGAAGCAGTTGTGTCAGATGGCAGATGTGGCACCGGAGAAGGTAAATCCTAGATGTCTTTTACGGCTTTATGAACAGACACAAAAACAGCTGCAGGACAACGTGTCCATGCTGCTGCTGCAGTATTATGACAAGCTTTTGGAGGCAGAAGAAATGATGACAGGATGGGAAACCTATGAAGATCCCATATCTGTGGAGGATAAGTCTGCTTCTGGTCAGTGATGTAAGATCAGGAACTGCTGACAAGCTTTATCAAACAGCGCGGTTGGCAGCGCCTATCTTGATAAATGGTTTTCTCGTTAGAAAGGGGAACCCAGTACCAAAGATGACAATCGGCAAGAAGAAACAGAAGGCGACTCAGGAAAACGCGGGAGACGGGATTTTGTCTTCTGTATACACGAAAGGGGCGCTTGTTTTCGTAGAGAGAGGAGGAGAGAAAGGAAAAGAACATGTCTGAGCATGTCATCTGCTTGGACAGAACAGTGTTTATGCAAAAGTATTGCGCATAGATGCGGGGTATGGGTGCAGAACCATTGTTTGCACCATAAATGAAGGAGGAATGAGAGAATGAGAAACAAAGTGAAGCGGACGCTGAGCTTCCTGTTGACATTCGTCATGCTGTGCAGCTTGCTGCCGGCAATGGCATTGGCCAAGGAGCCAGAGGGACGCTACGAAGAGGTAGCAGGGGTTGAAGCCCTTGTGGAAGATGCGACAGTTAAAGTATTTACCACAAAAGGTGCTGGTACAATTGAATTGACAGGCATTAATGCAGTTGAAACCACTTTCCCACAAGGAACTGGCTATAGACAGTATACTGCGACTGCAAATGAAGGCTGGGTATTTGATACCTGGAGGTTTGAACAGTTGTATAAAGGTGAAGACTTAGGAAATCGCCATGATTACGGCTGGGGAAAGAGATATTCTTTTACCAATTCAGGTGATGATTGGAATGATCCTTATACAGAAGGGAATGCAACCATTTCTGTCAATCGGTTGTTAACAGCAGGGGAAACAGTTTTTAATAAACTTTCCTACAAGGTCTATGCGGATTTCAACCCCACCATCACAGCAACCGCTGGGGAAAACGGCACGATTTCCGGTTCTGACAAACCTGTAGAAGTGGAATATGGTAAAGATCAGGCATTTGACATCAAAGCGGATACCGGATATATCATTGACACCATTACAGTAGATGGCAAGGATATTGCGGAAGGTAAAAACGAAGAATCCTATACATATACCTTTGAAAATGTCATTGCACCTCACACCATTGATGTGACATTCAGAGTAAAACCAGATCCTGGCCAGTGCATTGTTAGTTATGTGGTACAAGGTGACATTCCCGCAGATTATCAGGCTCCAGAAGCGGATATTGTGAAGGAAGGCGAAACCTATACAGTAAAAAGTGTGCCCGAACCTGTAGTGGACTACGAATTTAGTGGCTGGTATGATGAAGACCAGAATATTGTTACAGAATTTACAGTTACAGGTGATGTTACACTGACTGGCATTTGGACATATACAGGCGAAAAAGATCTTTGGGATACCGTATATGGTACGATCCGTGTGTATATGGATGAAGGAACAGAAGCAGACTTCAATAACCTGCCAGGTTTGAACCTTAACAAACAGGTACGTCTTTATAGTGAGAAATATCTTACAGATGGATATCGTTTGTGCGGATATGAACCCATTAACGATTTCTGGTACACTACCAATGCAAAAGGTGTAACTGCAAGGGATATTTCTGAAATCGTATTGGCGAAGGATAAATTGGTTGGTTCCAGTGAAAAGATCAGTATTCCCATGACAGGAAACGATGATTATCAGGTAACTGTCAGCGAAGGGGAAGATAAGTTTGGTTTGATACCTTATACTTATCTGAAAATTGAAATTTCCAAAAAAGAACCTGTGGAAGAAACCGTTACACTGACTTATGACGCAAATGGCGGTACAGGTGCTCCGGAAACTGCGACAGTAAATAAAAATACAGAGGATTATGTTTTAAACACAGACACAACCCCTACCCATGAACCTGTGGATGGCAGAGATGTTGAATTCAAGGGTTGGAGTGCAGATAAAGCGGTTATCAATCAGGTGTATGAAAAAGATAACGTGCCTGCAACTGTAACAACCATTGATATTGCAGAAGAAAATGTAACTGTTTATGCCGTATGGGCTTATAAGGAAGCACCTCCTGTAGGAACAGTTATGCTGAACTATGACGCAAACGGCGGCACAGGCGCACCTGCAAGTGCAACCGTAAATAAAAATACGGAAGTTACATTGGATAGCACAACAACACCTACACATGCAGAAGCCGATGGTAAATATGTAACATTTGCTGGCTGGAGTAACGATGAAGCTGTAAAAGGTGTGATTTATGAAAAAGGCAGTGAACCTACGACAGTGGACAAAGTGACTGTTGGGGAAACAGATGTAACTGTTTATGCTGTATGGGTTTACGGCGATCCTGTTGACCCTGTTGATCCTCCTGAACCTCCCACATGGGATCATTCCAAAGACAAAACCGCAACAGAATTGGATAACAATTTCAACTCCAGAGTAACTCTTTCTCTGCCTTCCGCTGAAAAAGAACTGGTGTCTGATGTGGTATTCGTACTGGATAAATCCAGCTGCGAAGAAGATGTAACAACGGAGGCACTGGCAATGTTGGCGGATTTGGGTGCAAGTGTGAAAGATACAGGCGCATCTATCAAAGTTGGTGCGGTACAGTTTGCAGGCAGAGCTGTTGTTTCTTGTGAGCTGACAGAACTGACAGAGGAAGCCATTGCAGAAGGTGGCGCGATTTATAGCGGCTTGAAAGATGGAAAAATCAAGAGTGGTACCAACTTGCAGGCAGGCCTTTTGGAAGCACAGAAAATGCTGGAAGCAGACAAAGATGTAGAAGACAGCAGAAAATATGTCATTGTCATCACTGATGGGTTGACCAGACAGTTCTTGGCAGAAGATGGAACACTGATGGCAATTTATAATGGTCTGGATGCAGATGGCGGTCGTGTTTGGGGTTCTCCTTCCGGCTGGTGTGTTGCAAATGGATTTGTAGACGGTGTATACGGAATTCCTGGCGGAGATTGGGACAATTATTATGCAGCAGTGAAAGAAAATGTTGCAAAAGATGGAAATACATATGCACATAATTATGATGAATATGGTTCAACTCCCGAAAATGAAAATATTCCTGTTCCTTATGTACCTCAAGGGGAAACTAGTTTGACACATGCCCTTTGCTTGGATCGTGCAATCTACGAAGCAGACAAAGTATATTCTGAACTGGAAGCTGCAAACTACCACTGCTATGCTGTGTTTGCAGATGATTCTACAACAAATGAATTGGGTAAAGCTTTTGTAGAATATCTGAATGATGGCTCTGTTCTGGACTTTGATATGATTCAGAATGACATTTACTACCTGCTGGATGCCGGCTCTCAGGTTGTCGACATCATTGGTCAGGGGAAAGACAATAAGGGCAATGACTACAACTTTGACGTTGTAAATCTGGAAAATATGACCATCACTGTTGGTGGCGCAGAACTGAATAAAGAAATGATCCAGTCTGATGAATTCCCTGGAAGCACTACTTATGGTTTCTTTGAGGGTGAAATCGCAGATGGTAACTACGATTTTGTAGTAACTTATTATCCAGATGGTGTGGCAGACGCAGACGGTGAAACCCGAGAACATTTTGTTTGGAGCATCAATGTGCCTGTTGGAAACTTTGCCCCTGCACAGTTCTCCTACGATGTACATTTGACAAATCCTCAGAAAGCAAAAGGCGAATATAAGGTAGAAACCAATGTGGAAGCCGTTTTGACACCTAAGGATTCCAATGGTACAGCAGGCAAACCGGAAACATTCCCTGTACCTGAATTGACTTATGAAGTCAAAGGCGGCGGCAGCACAACAGAACACCTGATGACAGTTATCGTAGAAGGCAAAGGTAATGTCGTTGTAAAAGATGTTCAGACTGTTGGTGCAAACGATACAGAAGTTGTAGAAATTCCTTTTGGCGTTGAAAAACAGAAATTCGAAATGGAAGCAGCTGATGGCTGGAAACTGGACAAAGTAGAAGTTACCATTAATGGCAAAACAGAAAATCTGGGCGATGTAGACAAATATGAAATGGATGAAAGCTTGATTGATGGCGCTGTACTGAAAGCTGTCTTTGTGAAAGACAATGATGGTGGTTCCGGTGGCGGCGGCAGTCATAGACCAAACAACAAGCCTGATGAAACACCAGAAGCACTGAACGGTGACGATCACTTCGATTATGTGGTTGGTTATTCCGATGGTCTGGTTCAT
The DNA here is from genome assembly GCF_014982935.1 of Anaerotignum lactatifermentans. NCBI lineage: Bacteria > Bacillati > Bacillota > Clostridia > Lachnospirales > Anaerotignaceae > Anaerotignum > Anaerotignum lactatifermentans. Next base: position 61,795 of record NZ_JADCKK010000006.1, read on the forward strand.
CCAGAACGCAATATCACCCGTGCAGAAGTGGCATCCATCTTCTTCCGTCTGCTGCAGGATGATGTAAGAGAAAAGAATCTGACAGATCAGAATCCTTTCAACGACGTATTTACAGATGATTGGTTCAATGTCGCTGTATCCACCATGTATGATATGGATATTGTATACGGCAGAGATAACAACAACTTTGATCCCAATGCGTATATCACTCGTGCAGAATTTGCAGCCATTGCAGCACGTTTTGACAGTGAAGGCTACAGCGGTGAAAACCTGTTTACCGACATTGATGGTCACTGGGCAGCAAACCAGATCAATCGTGCAGCTGAAAAAGGCTGGATCAGCGGTTATCCCGACGGCACTTTTGGTCCTGACCGTTACATCACTCGTGCGGAAGCAGTGACAATGATCAACCGCGTGCTGAATCGTCTGCCTGAAAGCGCAGATGCACTGCATGAAGATATGAATGTGTTCCCTGATAACATGGATACAACTGCATGGTACTATCTGGCAATCCAGGAAGCAACCAGCAGCCATGAATACGAAAAAGACAAAGACGGCGTTTATGAAACATGGACAGACGTTCTGCCTGATCGTGACTGGGCACAGTATCTGAAACTGAATTGAGTTTAAACAGCGGCGCGGCATGCCTAGTCGCTCCGTAAGTAAATGAAGATAGCTGGAATTCTTTTGATAGAAAGGGTTCCAGCTATTTTATTTTTCAGAAAAACGCTGATAAAAATTTCTGGGAATTTGTTTTCCGGTCGACGCTGCCGTTGGGGGCAGAATGTCAGAAAGGTGCTGAAATAGGTTTTCTGTTTCCTGAAAATGAAGAGATATGTGTTGCAAAAGCGGTTGTTGAGAAATCGTTTTCTTGGTTTCTCAATAGGAATTGCAGCCCATATCTTTTTTGTTGTCTGATAAGGATATTGACAGAAAAATAATGAAATGATATGATGTCTTACAAGATTAGTTTTTGCTAACAAAACGGAGGTGGAAAGAAAATGAAAAAAATGGTGTTGGCAGTATGCTGCTGTGCCGCATTGCTGGGGGGCTGCGGTGACAGATATGAAGCCAAATCGGGACTGACGCCCTACAAAGAGGAGATATTTGCCATGGATACCTTCATGGACATCACTGCTTATGGAGATCATGCAAGTACGGCTGTGGAGGCGGCAAGTGCGGAAATCCAGCGACTGGATGAACTGCTGTCTGTTACTGGGGAAAGCGGCGATGTGTATCAGCTGAACCAGTTGGGACAAAGACAGGTGGAAGCAGACACCCTTGCCATTATTTCCAGAGCGGCGGAGGTATCCAAGGAAACGGATGGACTTTTTGACTGTACCATTACGCCGGTTATGAAGCTGTGGGGGTTCCGTGATGGTAATTTCCATGTACCGACATCAGAGGAGTTGGCGGAACAGCTGGCAAAAGTGGATGGTTCTAAGGTACATATGGAAGGCAATACGGTAACACTGCTGGATGGCGTCACTGTGGATCTGGGTGCCATTGCTAAGGGGTATACTTCCCAGCGGATTATGGAAATTTATCAGGAAAATGGCGTCACTTCCGGCATTGTTTCTCTGGGGGGAAATGTGCAGACCTTAGGAAGAAAGCCCGATGGCAGCCTTTGGCGGGTGGCTTTGGAAGACCCCAGAAAGCCCGAGGATTATTTCGGCATTTTGGATGTGGAAAACAAAGCAGTCATCACTTCAGGCGGATACCAGCGGAATTTTACGGAAAACGGCAAAGTGTATCATCATATCATCGACCCAAGAACCGGTTATCCGGCGGAAAATGGCTTTATTTCCGTGACCATTGTCAGTGAGGATGGTACACTGGCAGATGCCCTTTCGACATCACTTTTTATCATGGGGCCGGAAAAAGCGGAGGCGTTCTGGAAAGAACACAAAGACCTGTTTGATGCGGTTATGATGACAGATGATGGAAAAATACTGATGACAAAGGGGTTGCGGGATATGTATACACCCAAAACGGCAGACCCCATGGTCTTATGGACATGAGTATCTGAAAAACGGCAGAAATGCCGTTTTTTTGTTGCGGGGAAAACTGTTGTTGACAAGAAATGTCTGACATGGTATATTGAATTCATTGGTTAGTATATGCTAACCAAAGGGCGGAAATCGTTTTCCCAAACGGGGATACATGGGGAAAACAGCATAGTTTATGTACAAAAGGAGAAGAGGAGTGATACAAACATGGCAAAAGAACACCAGAAAAGAGTCCTTGCGGCATTGATGGCAGCGTCCATCGCCATACCGACACCGGTGCTGGCGGCTTCGCCGGCGGACTTTTCGGATTTCCCAAACAACTGGGCAACCAATGCTTTGTCCTATGCGGTTAGCAATGGCTTACTGAGCGGGGACAGCGGAAAGATTCGTGCCAATGACACATTGAAACGGGCAGAAATGGCAGCGATTCTCAATCGTCTTGCCGGTGCGGTGAAAGGGGCTTCACTGACTGGTTATACAGACGTGCCTACAACAGCTTGGTACTATGAGGATATGGCAAAGGCAGTACAGATGGGCACATTTGCGGGGGATGGCGGCATGCTGCGGCCGGAAGCGCCTATCACCAGACAGGAAGTTTTTGCGGTGCTGGCGAGATTTTATTGCCTGAATATGTCCAATACCGATGTTTTGCAGCAGTACGCAGACAGCAGTCAGATTGCGCCATGGGCAAGAGATGCTGTGGCAGCTATGGTTCAGGCTGGTTATATCCATGGCAATGAAGGGAAGCTCAGCCCCCTTGCGCCCATTACCAGAGCGGAATTTTCACAGGTGCTTTACCAGTTGGCAGGAAACATCGCTGAAGATGGAAAAACGGCAGATGCCAATCTGGAAGGCAATCTCATTGTGCGAAAGGACGATGCTTCTTTGCGCAATGTGACCGTCAAAGGGGACTTGATCATTGCCGACGGCGCACAGCGTGTGAAACTGGATAACGTGAAAGTGGAAGGCAGAATCCTCGTCCGCGGCGGCGCCGATGGCGTGGAATTTTCTAAAACCACTGCCGGAAAAGGAGTTCTGGCAGTGCATCCCACCCAGACCAATTTCACCGCGGCAGACAGTTCTTTGGGAGATGTGACCCTTTCCAGCGATACCAAGTTATCCGGTGATTTTGACAAAGTACAGATTTCCAAGCCCTTGTCCCTGACTGTGGAAAAGGGGAAAATCGGCGCGGTGCAGGTAGAAACTGGCGCGGAAAACGCCAAAATCCAAGTGGAAAAAGATGGAACCGTATCCAAGGTAGAAGCCAAAGCAAAAGGAACCCAAATCAGCGGCGCAGGCAACGTAGGCGAAGTCCATGCGGGCGGAGATGGCGTACAGGTTTTTACGGAAAATACAAAAGTGATCACTGGGGACAATGTTTCCGGCGTGCAGGCGGGCGGAAAAGAAGTCCAGCCCAAAACCACTGTGACCACAGACCAGAAAAGCGCGGAAGAAGAGCTTCCTGTGAGAAAGAAGAAACATTCCTCCAGCAGTTCCAGCAGTTCCAGCGGTTCTGGCGGTTCCAGCAGTTCTTCCGAAGAAAAAAAGAAGGGTGTTCTGGCGGATGGCATATGGTATGGCACAGGTACAGACAGCTTGTATTACCAGGCGAAAGGTCCCGACATTGTCCGCGTTGTTGTGAAAGACGGACAGGTTACTGCGGCATACAGCGAAAAGCACATTGAGGACGAAAGCTTTGAAAGAGGACAGAATGTGCTGAACCATGTAAAGGGCATCCGAAAGGCAGAGGATGTGGATAAGCTGGAAGCGCAGCTCCGCCAGAAAACAGGAGCAGCTTATGATGCGGTATCCGGTGCTACGGAAACAGCCAAAGGGCACTTGAGCGCACTGCGAAATGCTGTCCTCCGTGCGGAAAAATACAGCTCCGATCAGGTGAAACAGAATGTGCAGTGGTTCGATTTTGAGAAAAAGCCCAAGGCTAACATGAACTTTGGTGAAAAGCTGGATCTGACCGGTACTGTGCTGAAAGTGCATCTTGCGGATGGACAGACAAAATCCGTACCCTTTGACAAGATTTCTGAATATGGCATTACCACCAATATTGAAAATGGTACGGTCATTACGAAAGATACACCGGGTGTCAACCAGCATGGTGCCTTGCAGGTGCAGTTCCGCCAGAATGATGGCTTGATTGTGATGCCTGCCAAAGTGGTGGCATCCAAAAAGACCACAAGAAAAACGCCCACCCATCTGTTGATTACATTTGCCGATGGCAAAACACAGAAGATGGAGCTGGATGAAAACCAATGGGATTACAGCATCAAAGCTGAAGGCAAGATCAAGGATATCAAGGTTTATGACAATGACCGCCTGCTGACAGAGGCTGTTTATCAAGAGGAATATAACGACTGGGAAGCGTTCCTTGGGGAAGTTTCTCCCGGTGAAGGCTTTACAGGATGGAAATACAATACTTACTATATTTCCATGGACAACCAGACAGACGATTCTGCCGTGGCATCCTTTACGCTGGATACAGAACTGCTCCAGACCGTATATGGTGTGGGATACAAGCTGGATCTGAGTCTGCTGAATATCAATCTGGTAACGGAAAAAGGCAGCAAACAGCGGAAAGTAGGCTGGGATGCCTGCAAAGCAAAAGGCTTTACAGCAGAACCCGATCAGGATTATATCTTCACCAAAGAAGATGCCCAGAAGGGAACAAAGACCATCCAGATTAAGAATAATGGTGTGACACAGTCCTTCGATGTGCAGGTTATTGATTACGAAAAACAGATTCCTGCAAAAATCGAGTTGTCCTCTAAAACAGGAGAACCCATCCAGACTATCACCATTCCCGGTGAAAAATGGAAAAATGCCCATGGTATGTATTCCCTCTACAATGTGAAAATGCCGGAAACATATCAGAAATGGGAAAAAGACACCTTCACTATCAAGGTATATAATGCCGCAGGGGAAGCCCTTTCTGATTACACAGTGGAAAAAGCCATTGACGGCAAAGCATTGGAAATCGCATTCCCTCACTACACAGAATACGATTCCTATGGCGGTTATGTACGTCTGCTCTTTGATTTCTCCGGTAAGACAGAGCCCACGCAGCCAGAAGGGGAAATCGCTGACGGCCAATGGTACGGTACAGCCACATGGGGACGTTATTACCCCGACAGAGGTCCCAACGTGGTGAAAGTGACAGTAAAAGACGGCGTAATCACCGGTGCGGAATCCATCAAGTATACAGACGATACCCGTTACGCAGGCGGGAAAAATATCCTGAAAAAAGCCGTAGGTCTGTCTGATTTGTCCAGTCTTTCCAAAGCACTGACAGAGAAAAAAGGCGATGCTTTTGACGCGGTCAGCGGTGCCACAGAAACAGCAAAAGGGCATCTCAGCGCCATGGAAAACGCTTTGGCAAAGGCAAAACAGTATGGACTGGATCAGAAAGACCAGCAGATCGCATGGATGGAATTTAAGGTAAAACCTGCCTTGACTGCGAAATTTAACATGCCTCTGGATCTGAGTCAGACAGAATTGACACTGCATATGACAGATGGCAAGGAGAAAACAGCACCTTTCAACCAGCTGCAGGAATACGGCATCGTTACAAATTATCAAAACGGCGATACCATCACCAAGCAGACAGAAGGCATGAAAAACGGCACATTGCTGGTGAAATTCACCCATGAACTTTCTCAAACCACCATCCCTGTAAGAATTGCTTTCTTTGATGAAGTGAAACAGAAATCTCCTACACATATTCTGGTGACCATGCAGGACGATAGAACCCAGAAGATTCAGCTGGAGGGAAATGAATTCCGTTATCGTCTGGAAACAGAAGGCGCTATCAAAGCCATGGCCATTTATGACAATGATAAGAAACTGGCAGACGGCGTTTTTGAAGATGGCTATAATTCCTGGAAATTTGCATTGAAAGGCGTTGATGCCGGAGATGACTATACAGGCTGGAAATTCGAAAATTATTTTGTAGACCTGGATACATCTGCTGATACATCCGCCGTGGCATCCTTTACACTGGATACCAGCCTGGTGCCCAAGCAGTATGCCGTTGGGGAAGCTTTCCAGCTGGATAACCTGAATATTTCTCTGAAAACAGAAAAGGGCAGTTCCCAGCGCCTGAACGGATGGGCGGAATGCCGCAACAGAGGTTTTGCCGCGTCCATGGAAAATGGTCATATCTTTACATCGAAAGAGGCGGGCAAACAGACCATTACCATTTCTATGGGAGAGCACCAGCAGACATTCCAGGTGGAAGTGAAAGATTACGCTTCCCAGATTCCTGCGAAAGTGGAACTTTATGACAGCGCAAAGGATACATTGCTCCAGACCATCACCATAGAAAATCGGGAATGGAAAACAGAAAAGGGCTGTGTCACCAAAAAAGGCATTGAACTGCCGGATACATACAAAGGCTGGAAGAGCGATACATTCAAAGTCAAAGTATATAACAGCGAAAATGAGCTTATCCAAGACGAAGTCTACAAAGTAGGATTGGATTATTATAAAGAAGCTTTGGAAATCGACTTCCCCAATTACAAAGAATATTATGGGAAGGGCGGCTATCTGAAGATGTATTTCTCCTTCCAGAAAACAACGGAAGGACCTACCGAAGAACCCAATGCTACCGCAGAAGGCAGTGCGAAAGTGGGCGAGTTTGGCTATGATGCCAAGGTGACTGTGATTTATAACAAAAAGACAGGAGAAATCGTATCTGTCACAGACAATGGCACAGAAGCAGGCGGCAGCGATTCCTTCTGGAAAAAAGCGGCGGCAATGTTTGAGAAATTCAAAGGGAAAACCGCAAAGGATATTGACGGCATTGACGCTGTAGCCAGCGCAACCGTTTCCAGCAATGCCATCAAAGAAGCGGTGAAAAAAGCCCTTGGGGAAGAAACAGAAACAACAGAGGAAGCAACAGAAACGGCAGAAGGCAGCAAAACCGTTGGTTCCTTCGGCTATGATGCAAAAGTGACAGTGACTTATAACAAAAAGACAGGAGAAATCGTATCTGTCACAGACAACGGCACAGAAGCAGGCGGAAGCGATTCCTTCTGGAAAAAAGCTGCGGCAATGTTTGAGAAATTCAAAGGGAAAACCGCAAAGGATATTGACAGCATCGACGCTGTAGCCAGCGCAACCGTTTCCAGCAATGCCATCAAAGAAGCGGTGAAAAAAGCCCTTGGGGAAGAAACAGAGGAAACAGGTACGGCGGAAGCAACAGAAACGGCAGAAGGCAGCAAAACCGTTGGTTCCTTTGGCTATGATGCGAAAGTGACAGTGATTTATAACAAAAAGACAGGAGAAATCGTATCTGTCACAGACAATGGCACAGAAGCAGGCGGTAATGATTCCTTCTGGAAAAAAGCCGCAGCCATGTTTGAGAAATTCAAAGGGAAAACCGCAAAGGATATTGACGGCATTGACGCTGTAGCCAGTGCCACCGTTTCCAGTGAAGCCATCAAAGGCGCTGTGAAAGAAGCCCTTTCTTCTAAGTCCGGCGAAGTCAGCGAACCAAAAGTAACAGCGGCAGACCTGAGAACCAATCTACTGTTCGCGGCAACAGAAAATGCCCTGCTGAACATTTCCGCACCGGAAGGAGCAGATGTTTTTTATACCACAGACGGCAGCGACCCAAAGGGGGACGATGCCTCTAAAAAAAAACTGAACCAGCCGACCCTGTCTTTGAATGGGAATGATGCCGATGAAACCATTTCTTTGAAGCTGGCAGCCCAGAAAGACGGAAAATGGTCAAAAGTTCTGGAAATCCCTTTGACTTTCGTGAAGATTCCTCCTCTGGATACAGGTACAAAGGTATATACAGGGCAGGCGGAGTGCAAAGGCAATGAAGGCAAGCCCTATACCGTAAAGGTGCGCGTGACTACGGTAAATGGCAGGATTGCTCTGCTGGAAGACAACGGCACAGAGATTCCCGGCACCATTGACGAATCTTTCTGGCTGGGCGGCGATGTCATGGGCCCAAGCGGCATGCCGGAAAAACTGAAAGGAAAGACTTTGGAGGAAGTGCTGAAGGCACGCACCACACCTTCTGAGAAGGAGGAGGAAAAGGTGGATGCCATCAGCGGCGCGACCCTGTCCAGCGATGCGGTAAAATATGCCGTCATTGACGCCTTGCGCAGCAAGCCTTTGCGGGAAGGCACGGGAGAAATTGCGCCGCCCACTTTCCAGAGCACCAGACAGGTGGCACCCAACGGAAAAATCAATTCTATTTTTGTCACCATGAAAGCGCCGGAAGGGGCAGTTATCCACTATACCACAGACGGCAGTGAGCCTACGGAAGAAAGCCCTACACCTTCCAAAGACCCTATTTTCCATGAGGATTCCGGCGCGGAATTGAAGGCGGAAAGGGAAACATATGCTGACGGCAGAGTGATTTTGCTGAAAGCGGCAGCCTTTCAGGATGGAAAACGCTCGGAAACAGTGACAGGCAGATATGTTTTTGCCAATCCCAATCCCAAACATTCCTATGAACTGGGGCAGTTCAGCGGAAAGGCAGACGGCATCACCGCAAGAGTGGAGTTTGAAAGCCCCAATTTTGACCAGAAATACTATCTGACCAAAATCCGTCTGGATGATGCCAGCGAAAAAGCATACGCAGCCTTTTTGCCGGAACTGTTCAGCCAGATTTATCTGAAACAGGGCGTGGAAGGCGTGACACCCATTTCCGGTCATGAGGAAGAAAGCCGAAAAGTCCTTGCGGCTGTTCAGGCGGCATTGCAGGAGGGTTCTGTGGCAGCGGAACCAGTCATTACCGTAAGCCCCAAACAGGGCAATTACAGCAATGATGAAAAAGTGACTGTGGAAATCGCATGCGCCACCGACGGCGCGGAAATCTATTATGTGGTAGAAAACAGCAACGACCTGACCAGCGGAAAACTGTCTGATTTTGAAAAACATAAAGCCCTTTATGAAAAACCCCTGACATTGACCATGGAGAATCCCAAAGGCGGCACACTGTATATCCGTGCAGCGGCAAAGGTGGGAGAAAAGAATTGGTCTCCTACGGCAAGAAAAGATCTGTCCTTTGTGAAAGCAGTGGGGAAAGAAGCTTTTGAAGTGAACGGCAGCAAATACGGCACATGGAAAGAAGCTGTCAGTGCCCTTGAGGAAGCAGGCAGCGGAGAAATCATTCTGGGGGATGATGTGGAATTACAGGAAAAAGACGCCTTCCCTTCCGTTTCCTGCACCATCCGTTCCGGGGATGAGCGCAAGTGCAAAATCAAAGGCGGCGTCATGGAAGCAAGGGCAGATATTACATTTGAGAATGTTGTGTACGATGTAAATCGCATTTATGGCAATGGGCATTCTGTTACCATTGGCGCAGATGTGGAAACACCGTTCAGCTTCACAAAACGTGCTATTTTTGCGGGAACTGCACATGACGCAGAGGAGAAAGAAATCACGGCAAACCCTGTGCTTTCTGTGGAAAGCGGCAAGTTTGCCCTCTATGGCAGCGGCAGCAGCGGCACCACCCTCAAGGGTAATGTGGAAATCAAGGTCAAAGGCACCGCAGACGTGGAAGTTGCCGGTGCATATATGAATAGTACCGTAGATGGGAAAGTGACAGTTTCTGTGGAAGATGGAGCGGTGCTTTCCGAGTTTCTGGGTGAATTGAGCAAAGGCAGTGTGAAAGAATTGGAACTGGTGATGACAGGCAGCCCGAAACTGGATGGACGCACCTTCCGGGGCACTGTTAACGGCACACCCAAAGGCACGCTGGATTTACGGCAGGCATCCCTGTCACCAGAACAAGTGGAGAAATTTAAGGACTTTGCCGAAGTTCTGAAAACAGATAGTCCGGCGGCAGAAGAAACGCTGACAAAACCAGACGAGGAAACTGTCACAGTGGAGAAAGAGAAGGAAGAAGCGGCAGAAGAAGCGGCTGTCATTGCAAAAATCATTGCCGAAGCCGTTCCTGACTTTTCTGATCCGGGAGAAAGTGACCTCCTGTAAATAAAAGAGAAGGAAGTAAATTTGCAGATATAGAAAGAAAACCCGAAAAAGGGACATCTTCATAAGAAAACAAAGAAAGCTGAAATTCTTATTATATAGAGGATTTCAGCTTTCTTATTTTTATAAATTTTGAGGATAAGCTGCTTTTTACAGGTGTTTTTCTTTTTGGGGACTTTGATGATGGAGTTCGGAACGAATATTTTGTGCATAATATTACCAATTGACGGGACGGATTTTATAGGAAAAACAAGAAGGATTTTTTGATATTGTTTTGAAAAAACAGTTGAAGATTTAACTGAATAGATATTATGAAGAATTAAAATAGAGTTGTTTCTTGTTTTTTTAGTGGGATGTTATATGTAAAATATAGAAAACTCGTTGGAAAGCAGGAAGAAGGAATAAATGCAGAAAAATTTTTATGTATGCATATTGATTTTTGTACGAATCGTGATGAAATAAAACCGAAAGTATGTACCATACGGAATTGATGAAATTTGCGGGGCAAATTGATAGAGGTTCTGTATAGAATTTTTATGCGTAAAATATGCATAATAACACTTAGGAGGGGTCGAATTGAGAAAAAACGCAAAGAAGGCAACCAAAAGAACATGCTCTATGGCGTTGGCTGCAGTTCTGGCTTTTGCACCTGTGACAGTATTTGGTGCAACAGACACAGCAAATCATTGGGCAAATGCAGTGATCTCTGATTGGGAAAGCAAAGGTCTGATCAAAGGCTATGAAGACGGCACATTTAAGCCGGACAATAGTGTTAGCCGTGCAGAATTTGTTACCATGATGAATAACGTGCTGAAAAACGATGCAGAAGGCACTGTTAGCTTTACAGACGTGAAAGAAACCGATTGGTTCTATCAGGCAGTGGCTGCAGCAGTGAATGCAGGATACTGCAATGGCTATGAAGACGGTACTTTCAAACCCAGCGCAACCATCAGCAGAGCGGAAGCAGCTGTGATGATCGCAAATGCTATGGGTCTGGAACAGGATGCTGCAGGTGCGGAAGGATTTAGCGATGAAATTCCCGTATGGGCAGTGTAGGCGCTGTTGTAAAAGCAGGCTATATGAGCGGTTACCCTGATGGTACTTTTGGTGCAGCCAAATCCATTACAAGAGCAGAAGCTGTGTCATCTTTGAATCGTGTACTGACACAGAATGATGAAACAGTAGCAGCAACAGAAGTTGTGCTGACAGAAAAAGAAGCTGTTCTGGAAGATCAGGTTGTAGCAGGTAATGTGGTCATTGACAGCACAGTAGAAAAAGCAACGCTGCGGGATGTGGAAATTCAGGGTGACCTGGTGATCCGCTGCGCAGAAGATGACAAAGTTGTTTTGGATAATGTGACTGTAAAAGGTCGTATCATTATTGAAAAAACAGGCGTAGAAGTTTCTTTCTCCGGTAAAACAGATGTGAAAGAAGTGCAGGTAGGCGCAGTATGTGAATTGACAGCAGATGACTTTGAAGGCAGCATTGATACTGTTCGCATCACAAAAGAAGTTGCTGAAAAAGGTGACGTTGTCATTGACGTACCTGTTGATGAAGTGATCGTAGAAAAGAAAGCTTCTGTAAAAGTAAAAGAAAATGTAGATACCATCCAGATTGCTGAAGATGCTGAAGGCTCTGAACTGGATATTGCCAAAGATGTTGTTGTGGATCTGGTAAAAGCAGACGGCAAAGTGGAAATTTCCGGTGATGGTACTGTTACGAAACTGGAAGCAAATGCAGATGGCATTACATATCACAGAGATGTAACCATTAATAAGACAGAAGTAGCGTCTGGTGTAGAAGCGCCTACAGTTGTTGACGATTATGTAAGCGGTGGCGGCGGAAGCAGTTCTGTTACGAAATATACTGTAACTTTCATGGATGGGGAAACCACAGTAGATAGCCAGAGAGTACGCAGAGGCAGTACCGTAAGCAAACCCACAGCTCCCACAAAAGAAGGCTATACTTTTGTAGGCTGGTTCGATGGTGATACACAGTTTGATTTTACAACACCTATTCGCAGCAGTTTGACACTGAAAGCAAAATGGGTGTCTAATCCTGAAGATGGCGATGTGACAGCGTATGTAGATGGAAAAGGGTATGCTTCTTTGGCAGACGCTTTGAATGATACAGAACTGAAAGAAGGCGCTACCATCGTATTGCTGGAAGATCAGGAAGCGAGTGCACTGTTCAACATTACCAAAGATGTTACCATTGATGGGAATGGAAATAAGATTACAGCAGATGAAGGCATGACCAATAGCCATTTGATGCAGGCATTCGGTGCAAGTGTGACATTGAAAAATGTGACTTTAGACTGTGCAGGAGTAGCAAAAGGTCTGCATATCTACAATAACAATCAGTCTGGTGGAGAAAATGATGTTGTGACATTGGAAAATGTAACAATCTTGAACAGTGCCGGAAGCGGTATGACTGTAAATGGTGCGAAGGTAAATGCCACCAATCTGACCATAGAAGGCAGTGCTTGGGAACAGAGTATTGATGTATCTAAGGGCGGCAATGTTACGACATCTTCTCAGTTGACTCTGGACAGCGCAGATGGTCTGAAAGATACTTTCGCGATTGTTGAGGATGGCGCTACAACTGCAACTGTCAACATTGGCGGAAAAGAAAATTGTGGTGCAGTGGCTACTGCTATGGAGGACAGTAATGGCAATTCTTATCTGAAATATCAGTACAATACCTTTGCAGAAACAGGTAAGGATTATATGGCTCCTGCAACTGTAGAGGGTTCTTTGGAATATGTTCTGAGCTTGGCGCCCGCTGGTGCAAATATCCGTTTGACAGCAGGGGAATATGACGCACCGAATGTAAATGGTACTAGCGCATTTGCATTGGCGCACCCTGTAAGCCTGCTGGGTGCTGGCGAAGATGAAACCATTATCAATGGACATATTTTCATCAATTTTGATGGCAATAAAGATGACTATTCTAATGGTTCAGAATATCCTGTAACATTCTCCGACTTTACATTGCAGGATGACAATGCAGATGCACAGGTGGCAATCAACACAGGTGGTGTGAATTATGTTCGTGAACACTATACATTCACCATTGAAAATGTTACCATGAAAGACTACCTCTTTGGTGTGCAGCTGGCTTCTGGCTACCAGAATAACCAGATGACATTGAATAATGTCAACTTTGAAAATATCTGGTGTGCAGCTTCTGTACAGGAAACAAATGAATTGGCTATGAATGACTGCACATTTACAAATGTTACTTATCAGTTGCAGAAATTCTACCCTAACTATTATTATCCCACATTTGGAGATGAAACAACAAAAGTAGACGGCACTACAGTTAGTGTGCCTGGTATGGATGATTGGGAAAACACAGAAGCATCCTATACAGACGCTGACGGCAATAAAGTAACTGGTACTTTTGAAGATGCAGTGGCAAATGCGCAGGCAGACTCTACTGTAACATTGGTGAAAGATGTTACATTGGATAGTGCCCTTACAAGCTTTGCGGATAAGCTGACCATCGAAGGCGCAGGCAAGACCGTAACAACAACAGCAAATTATGGTATCAATGTACCGACAAATGTGACTTCCCTGACAATCAATAATCTGAATCTGGAAAAAGCGGAGAAAACAGGTACAGCAATCAAAGTTCCAAGTGCAAATGCAGATTTTACTTTGAATTTGACAAAGTGTAATTTCGATGGTTTTGAATTTGGTATTTACCGTGATCTGCCTAAGGATACAACTGCTAAAGCAACTATGAATCTGACAGGCTGCACATTTGAAAATGCAGATCAGAAAGCCATCTATGTAGAAGCATTGACAAATTCTACAATCCAGGGTTGTCAGTTCATCAACTGTGGTACCAAAGAAGATGGTGCACATGCAATGTCTTCTGCAGTTGATATCAACTTGAAATATGGTGATTATGAAAATATTAGCATTCAGGATTGCAACTTTGAAGGCAATGGCGCAGGGCTTGGCGGCGCACTGTTGATCAAAGCAAGGGATGACGGCAGCTATGCTGATACACCTGCAACATTGACAGGTGTAACCATCACCGCATGCACATTTACCGATAACAATAGAGATATTGTATTTGGGGAACCTATGAAAAATAATGCAGGTCCTACAGATGTTATGATTGATGATGTAACTGTAGAACCCAGCACAACCACTTTGCCTGGCAAACAGAACATCAATGGTGCGGAAGTTCTGGACTATCGAGTAGCAGCAGGCAACGCAGGCATTTCCTTTGCAGGCAGCGCCACAGGTGTAGTGGTAAATGACGCAGATGATTTCGATCTGACATTTGATAAAAATACTTTTGGTGAAGCTGTGACAGATTTCTTCTGTGCAGACTGTGTAGCAAATCCTGGTACAAACCATGCAGACCATGAAACTTTTGCAACTGTAAACGCAGATGGTTCTCTGGAAATGGTACAGGCTGATGATGGTCGTATGCCTTATTTCCAGATGGACAATGTAGATTTGGAAAGCAATACTTATACCATTTCCTATGATCTGAATGTAGCATATGATGATGAGGCGGATGGTGTACTGAGTGTGAACACAGGCAATACTGGTTGGGGCGCAGATGCCCATTTCGTTCTGAAACAGGGCGAAGGTCTGTATAATTTCTCTGGAAATACATTGTTAAGTGATGCAGATGTATTTAGAAATGACGGTACTTTCAGTGTAGTGGTAACTTATACATTGGATAATGGCACACCCAAAACAGAATTGACCATTACAGCAGCTGATGGTACAGAAGCAACCATCGAAAGCGAAGGTGGCAGCAATAAAAATGCTATCTACTGGTGCGGATATACTTATAAAAATGTATCTGCAAGTGTAGCAGACTTTACATTGACATGTAAATAAATTGAATGCTGTGAAAAACTGCGCAAAGCAGTTCTAACATTGGCATAAGATGATGTCGAACCCCCAGACAGGTACGAGAAAATTACCCTGCCTGGGGGTTGTTTTTTACGGAAAAAATCTCCATCTGCGGAAAGAAATCGTATTTTTACATAAATGTGCGTCCTTTGGTTCATAATAACTCTGAACAACCGGCCGACGGAGGTTGGACACAGAGGAGGACAAACAACATGAGAGCAACTGGCATTGTCAGAAGAATCGATGACTTGGGAAGAGTAGTGATTCCAAAGGAAATCCGCCGCACACTGCGTATCCGGGAAGGCGACCCTTTGGAAATTTTCACAGATAGAGAAGGCGAAATCATTTTGAAGAAATATTCCCCCATTGGGGAATTGGGGGCATTCGCCAAGGAATACGCCGAAAGCCTTGCCCAGACCGCGGGACATGTGACCTGTATCGTGGATAAAGACCGGATCATTGCCGTTTCTGGCGGCGCGAAAAAAGAATTTCTGGAAAAACGCATCAGCCCGGAAATGGAAGAATGTATCAACAAGCGCACCCCCTTTGCGGCGGAAGCTGGTGACGGGCAGTTTGTACCGGTGCTCCATGATGGCGACGGCAGCGAATATCCTTACCAGTTGATGGTGCCCATTATTGCCGAAGGGGATGCACTGGGTGCAGTGCTGTTTCTTTCCAAAGAGCAGAAAATGGGCGAAGTGGAAGGCAAACTGGCACAGACAGCCGCAGGATTTTTGGGCAAACAGATGGAATCCTGAGAAAGAGATTTCATTTGTTTCGCAGGGGAAAATAGCTGGAATCCTTGAGATAGAAAGGATTTCAGCTATTGTGTTTTTATGAGGATATTTTCCTGATGAAAAAAGTTTTATGCGTTGCCAGCCTTTTGGAAATGTGGTACCCTGTTAGACAAGACAGGAGGTGCAACATGCATCATTACTTTATCATCAACCCGGCGGCAGGCCAGGGGAAAGCGGCAAAGCTGGTGCCTGCCATCCGGGAATACATGGAAGGGGAAGGACTGCCTTTTACCATCTACCAGACAAAAGGCGTGGGGGACGCCATGGCTTATGTACGGTATATGGCAAAGAAAGGACCTGCGCGGTTTTATGCCTGCGGCGGAGATGGTACCCTCAATGAGGTAGTCAATGGGTTGAAAAAATTTCCGCAATGTCAGGTGGCTTTGATTCCTGCGGGAACAGGCAATGATTTTTTGCGGAATTTTACCAATATGGAAAACTTTCAGGATATCGCCGCACAGGTGGCTGGGGAAGCCGTTGCTATAGACGTGTTACAGGTTAACGGCAGACGTGTGGTAAACATGACAAACACGGGCTTTGACAGCGCTGTGGTGGCACAGACGGCAAAGCTGAAGAAAATCCCCTTTGTGGCAGGACCTTTGGCTTATGTGCTGGCGGTGGCAGTGCTGTTCTGCCGTCCCATGGGCAAAGACCTTTCCTTCCGTACGGACAACGGCAAGGAAGCCAAAGGAAAATTTCTGCTGACTGCCCTTGCCAACGGTAAGTTTTATGGCGGCGGGTTCTGTCCTGCTCCCATGGCGAAAATCAATGACGGCAAACTGGAACTGGTGGCAGTGCGGAAAGTATCCAGATGGCGGTTCCTCCACTTGGTAGGCGCTTTCCGCAAGGGAACTTACTTGCAGGAGCCAGCGGCGGAAACACTGGTATTTCAGGACTGCTGCACACGGGTACATATTCACGCAAAAGAAACCCAGAAGCTCAGCATGGACGGAGAAATCGTGCCTTTTACCCATCTGGAAGTAGCAGTGGAAAAAGGCGGACTTTCCTTTGTGGTGCCAAAGGGCAGTGCATTATTAGAAGAAAGGGACGTGATGGAATGATTCACCAAGGCGGATATTATCTCCATTATAAAAATAAACTCTATCGCGCGGTAGGTGTGGCGAAACATTCGGAAACACTGGAAGAATTGGTGGTTTATGAACCCCAGTACGGGGAAGGCGGCTTATGGGTGCGTCCACTGGACATGTTTCTGGAAAATGTTATCGCAGAAGGGAAAGAAGTGCCTAGATTTCGTTATGTAGGTATGGAAAAGCCCGAAGGGTATTAAAAAACGGATACCCTGTTAGGGGCATCTTCATAAGAAAACAAAGAAAGCCAAAATCCTTATCATTACAAAGGATTTTGGGCAGTGTGAAACTTTTTCTGTAAATATGTAATTGAAGAGGTTCTTCTATGGTAAAATTTAAATCATAGGAGGACCTTTTATTATGGCAAAACAGAAGAAACCCATACATCGGGTACAAATGACAGA
>NZ_JADCKK010000060.1:0-15557 GCF_014982935.1 Anaerotignum lactatifermentans
CCTGCTTCTATAATTTTGGTTGCCAGACCATTTTCATTATAACGCAGGAGGTTTCTTTCTTATACTAAAGTATTTTTACCTACCCCCAGTTGAACTGGGGGTTTTGTCATACCTGTTCGGCGTACAATCAAAAAGCCAGAAATTCTTTGACTGAATTTCTGGCTTTATTTTTTATAGGAATCCGTGCATCTGCTGTTGTCACTGCCAACCATGCGTTACCTCCTTCTGAAGCTCCATCCAAGCGACCTTGCGACACACGAGAAGTTGACTGCTTAGTGCTGCTGCCTTCCGACCCTGACACGGTTCACAGGCTCCTGTTGTGCAAGACTTGAACTTCAACGCCCCTTCCAAAGGGCAGACCATTTTTGGACGGCGCCGAAAGCAGACGTCACCCCCACTGTAGCGGATTGTGGGTGCAGGGTACCGCTAATCCCCCGGCTAGCACGGAAATTTTACCGTTTTCAAAAATGCCATTATAGTATACATAACAACGGGCTTTCTGTCAATGGAAAATTCCCCAAAAGGCGTATTTCCGGCAAAAACCCTTGATTTTTCTTTTTTATGCTTCGTTTTCCGGCTGTTTTTCTGCCGTTTCTTCCGCTGCTTTGTTTTTGCGGAATCTGCGGAAAAACCGCTTCATAATCTCGCTGCATTCCGGCTGCAAAAGCCCCTCCTCCACTTCCACCTGATGGTTGAAGCGGGGCTCATTGAGCAAATCCAAAATAGACCCGGCGCAGCCTGCCTTGCTGTTTCTGGTGCCGAATACCACACGGGGAATCCTTGCCTGCACGATAGCGCCGGCACACATGGGACAAGGCTCTACAGTCACATACAATGTGCAGTCCTCCAGCCGCCAATCCCCTACAATGCCTGCTGCCTCGTTGATGACGTCGATTTCCGCATGGCGCAGGGGATTTTTTGCCGTATTGCGCATGTTATGACCGCGGGCAATGATTTCCCCATTCCGCACCATAACGGCGCCAATGGGCACTTCCCCTTCTGCCAGAGCTTTTTCCCCTTCCAGCAGGGCTTCTTTCATATAATACAAATCCTGTTCTGTCATGTTATTTCCTCTTTATGTTATTCCGCAGCCTGTTCTGCCATGCAAAGAGAACCGTTCCGCTCCTCGATGTCTGTCACCAGCCAGTAATCATCCAGCCCGTCGCTGTTCAAATCGTAGGGATAGATGCACTGTCCGTACACAATGTCCTCATTGGAGGAACGCAGACCTTTTTCTGTCAGCAGATAACGGATGGTGGTGCCTGTCATATCGCAGACATAGACTTCTTTCACACCGTCACCGTTCAAATCGCCGCTGGTGATAGGGCCATAAAGGCTTTCCACGCCCAGATGAGTAGACCAGATCTTACGGAAGTTATTGTCGTTTTTCTGATAGAGATATAAATCCATGCCGTCACTCATGAGATATTCTTTCACACCGTTGCCGTCCAGATCGGTGATATGGATGTAATCTACGTTATGTTTCAAACGGGTAAAGCCTGTATTGCTCCAGCCGCCTTCTCCCCGTTCATAATACTGTATGGTCTTATCATCGGAAAGTATGAGCTTGCTGCCTTCTGCTGCCAAAGCGCCGGCATCGCTGGATTCCAGCGGGATTTCCTCAGATGTTTTCTGCATATTGGCATCATAGAACAATATTTTTTCCGAACGGGTGAAAACATGTTCACTCTCGCCGCTGCCTTCCTCGGTGATGCTGGAAAGAACCACTGCCAGTTCGCTGCCTTCTGCGCCGTCAAAGAAAGTTGCCGATGTGGCTTCCAGACCGCTGCCGAATGTCAGTGTCCGCCACAGACGCAGGGCGCCTTTCTGATAACGATAAACCTGTACGGCACCATCCTGCAAAGATGCTGTCAGCACATTGCCGTCCTTATCCTTCCCTGCGGAAAGGAAGCCCTCCTTGGGAAAAGAAGCCGGTGTCATGGAAAAACTGGTGCCCATGCCTTCCCAGTTTTCATAAGACTGGAAATTGCCGTTGGCTTCATAAGGATTCCGGGCATTGAGGCTATACCAGCTGTTATCGTATCCCCCCTGATAACATACGCCCACAAGGCTGCTGCCGGAAAAATAACACATCAACTGACCTGCCGCATCCCCGTTATAATGCATCAGATTGGCAGTGCCCACCACCACTTCTGTGCCGGCATAACTGGTCATATTATGATCCGTTTCCGCACAAGCCGCAAAGAAATCCGCGTTTTCCTCTGTATTTTCTGGAACCACGCCTGCGGCAAATCGCAGACTATCCCCGTCAAAGTCCCAGTAATATTCCTCTGCCACTTCTTCCATCAATTGTGTATATTGCTCCTGCTGAGCGGCTGTCAGTGTAAAGACTGCTTCTTCCTGCCCACAGGCAGAAAGTGTCAGCGCCGCCATGACCACCGCGCAGAGTAAGTGTTTCTTCATGTCTGTCCCTTCCCTCTTTTGCAAGGTTTTTTGCACATAGATATTTTTATTATAAAACACCAGAGGGATTTTTTCAAACCTGTTTTTCAGCCTGCCCCGAAAAGCTGCCCCACCAGAAACAAAGATAAGGCAACCCCCGTGAAGTTTGCCGCAAGGGCGCAGAACAGGGTATGTCTTGTTTTGGTGATACCCACAGAAAGGAAGTACAGGCTCATGGTATAAAACACCGTTTCCGTACAGTACATCATCACCGAAGCAGAACGCCCCAGAAAAGAATCGGGACCATAAGCCGCAAAAATTTCCGTTAAAAGCCCCACTGCCGCCGAGGAGGACACCAGCCGCACCAATGTGAGAGGTGCCAGTTCCGCCGGAAATCCCACCAGATGTTCCAGCGGTGCCAGCAATTTTGTCAAAAGTTCCAGCAGTCCCCCTGCCCGGAGCACTTCCACTGCCACCATAAGCCCCAGCAATGTGGGCAGGATATTCACCACCGTATGTAAGCCCTCTTTCGCCCCTTCCAGAAAAGTTTCGTAGAGATTCACCCGCTTGAGAGAGCCGAAAACCACAATAAACAGCACCGTCACAGGAATGATGAAGTCCGAAAGTACCATCAGAAACCGCAATGTTTTCCCCTCCCTTCCAGTATCTTCGCCAGCAGGATACCCACAAGGGTGGTGCCCAGCGTGGCGGCAATGCCTGCCCCCATAATTTCCGCCGGAGCCGCCGAGCCATATTCCGCCCGATAGGCAAGGATATTCACCGTCACCAGCTGCAAAGAGGACATATTCACCACCAGAAACATACACATGGCATTGCTGGCGCGTCCTGTTTTGCCGTTGAGCTTTGCCAATTCCTCCATAGCAAGAAGCCCTGCCGGCGTGGCTGCCCAGCCAAGCCCCAGAAAGTTCGCCGCAAAATTAGCGGAGATATACCGTCTTGCGGCATGTCCCCTTGGCACCTCAGGAAACAAGAAATCCAGAAAGGGCTCCATTTTTTCCGCCAATGCGTCGATCATGCCGCCTTTTTCTGCGATTTTCAAGATGCCTGACCAGACTGCCACCACCCCAGCCATGGTAAAGGCAAGCTCCACGGCATTCCTGCCGCCATCAATGACCGCGTTTGTCACCAGATCCATCCGTCCCAGAAAAGCCCCCGTCAAAATACCGCCAATGAGGAAAAATCCCCAGATCACATTCAGCATGTTTTCCCCTCCTTCCCTTCTTTCACATCTATGCACGAGCGGGAAAAACTATCCCTTTTTTCCAAAATTTGGGTGAAAAAAGATATTTTTGTTGTATTTTGCATGGATCTGTGTTAATATTCTGTTAAGAAAAAACAGACCGACTGGTCTTACAGGGAGGAAATCAGATGAAATCAACAGGCATCGTTCGTAAAGTAGACGAACTGGGAAGAGTGGTTCTGCCCATCGAGCTGCGTCGAAACATGGGAATCGAAATCAAAGACTCCCTGGAGATCTTCGTGGAAGAAAGCACCATCATTTTGAAAAAGTATGAACCTGCCGATATTTTCACAGGCAGCATGGATGATCTCATTGATTACAAAGGCAAAAAAGTATCCAAACAGTCCATTTTGGAAATGGCAAAATTGGCTGGGCTGGATGTACGCTAAAACAATTCATAATCTAACAGACTAAAAAGCCAGAATTGTATGGAAACACATACAATCCCGGCTTTTTCTGTTTTGCGCAGAATTTTCAAAAAAGCCCTCCTTTTTTCTGTGAAAAACCCTGATTTGCCCCATATAACGGGCTTTTTTCTTGACAAGGTCTGTACTGCTCTCTTACAATATAACCCATAATCTATCTAGGAAAGGTGATAATTCATGTCCGCAACATTTCAAGGAAGCAAAAATTATGTCGCAAGTGAAGAACTCATGCGTTCTGTCAATATTGCCATGGCGCTGCAAAAACCCCTGCTGATCAAAGGGGAACCCGGCACAGGCAAAACCATGCTGGCGGAAGCCATTTCCGAAGCACTGGGCAAAAAACTGGTGATCTGGAACATCAAATCCACCACAAAAGCCCAGGACGGTCTGTACGTTTATGACGTAGTACAGCGTCTGTACGACAGCCAGTTCGGCAACGAAGGCGTAGACGACATCGCAAAATATGTAAAAATGGGCAAGCTGGGGGAAGCTTTCTCCTCTGACGAGCAGGTGATCCTCCTCATCGACGAAATCGACAAAGCCGATCTGGAATTCCCCAACGACCTGCTGTGGGAGCTGGATAAAATGGAATTCTATATCCCTGAAACAAAGGAAACCGTAAAGGCAAAACAGCGTCCCATCGTGATCATCACATCTAACGCGGAAAAAGAACTGCCCGACGCATTCCTGCGCCGCTGCATCTTCCACTACATCGAATTCCCTGACGCGGAACAGATGGAAGAAATCATCAAAGTACACTTTGACAAAGTAGAAGAACATCTGCTGGAACAGGTGCTGGAAACATTCTACTGGATTCGTGGTCTGTACCAGATTCAGAAAAAACCCAGCACATCCGAAGTCATCGACTGGATTCGTGCCCTGCAGCTGAGCGGCGTTGACGTAGACAGAATCCGTCAGGAAGTTCCCTTCGCAGGGGTTCTGCTGAAAAAGAACGAAGACATCGACGTACTGAACCGCTATTTACGATAAGCAGGTGATCCCATGTTTACGGCATTTTTCTATTTACTGCGCTCCAGAGGGCTGAAAGTATCCATGAATGAATGGATGACCCTCATGGAAGCTCTGGACAAAGGTCTGCACCAGTCCTCTTTCACAGGTTTTTACTATCTGTGCCGCAGTGTGCTGGTGAAAAGCGAAGCGGATTTTGACAAATTCGACGGCGCATTTCTGGAATTTTTCAAAGGCGTGGAATTTGAGGGAGAGCTGCCCAAAGAACTCATGGACTGGCTCACAAATCCCAAGGAAAAACCCGGCGACCAGTTCGACATGGAGCGTGCCATGCAGAATGAATGGATTTCTCAGGCGGAAATCCAGAAAATGTTTTTGGAACGACTGGAAGAACAGAAGGAAGAACACAACGGCGGCAGTTATTGGGTAGGCACCGGCGGTGTTTCCGTATTCGGCAACAGCGGTTTCAGCCCCAGAGGCATCCGCGTAGGCGGCGAAGGCGGCAAACGCCGTGCTTTCCAAGTTGCCAGCGAACGGAAATTCCGTGATTTCCGTCAGGACAACACACTGGATACCCGTCAGTTCCAGATGGCTTTCCGCAGACTGCGGCAGTTTTCCGCCAAGGCTGAGGAGGCTAAAACGGAATTTGACATTGACGGCACCATTCGGGAAACTTGTGACAACGCAGGGAAGCTGAAAGTGGTTTACGACCGTCCCCGGAAAAACACCGTCAAAGTATTGCTGCTCATGGACAGCGGCGGTTCCATGGACTATTACAGCCGTCTGTGCTCCATGCTGTTCCAGGCAGTGAGCAAGTCCAACCACTTTAAGGATTTGCAGGTGTTCTATTTCCACAACTGTATCTATTCCAAGATATATACAGACCCGCAGCTGCGTCCAAAATCTGTGATTCCTACGGAATGGATTCTGAAAAATCTCAGCAGCGAATACAAGGTCATCATCGTTGGCGATGCCCAGATGGAGCCTTCCGAGCTCCTTGACCCCAGCTATTACAATTATGGTGCCCGTGACAACATCACCGGCATTGAATGGCTCACCAGATTCCGGGAAAAATATCCCCATCTGGTATGGCTGAACCCTTCGGAACGTCCTTACTGGGGCGGCTGGTGGGCAAAGACCTATGACATCATCCGCAAGGATTTTGATATGTACGACCTGAGCATTGACGGTCTCAACGCCGCACTGAAAAAATTAATGGTCAATCGGTAAGGCAAAACAGCGGGATAACATTCCCTTTGTATCCCAGAGAATCATGGGAAATCTTATCAATTATTTCGGGGGAAGCTATGAAATTCATCATGCGAAAAAAACAAGACTGCTCATAAGCTTCATTGCAGGTGCCGCGACGGATATATATCTGCGTTTCAAGACTGGAGATGAAGGAAATCTCCTTGTCCATTCCGTCGTATTTCTTGGCAGTTTTTTCATCGTTTATTTTTTGCTATATATTTTATGGCGCTTAAAGAAAAAGCATACAAATTGATCTGACAAGGCAGATATAGAATTGCTTGCTGCACATACACACTTCACAACCGTGCGCAGTCATCCTTGTAACAACACCGCAAAACTTCAAAACACCCCTGTTGGAACCGTTGGCGAGCACAAAACAGCAGCTTTCCCTTGATGTTAAGGGAAATTGCGACGCCCGTCTTTATAGGAAAACATATCAAATATAATCAGAAAGCCAAAATCCTTTGTCATCATAAGAATTTTGGCTTTCTTTTTTTCTATGCTTCTTTCAGCTTTTCCACATTTCCTGCCTGAATATCCCAGATATGACGGACAATTTTTTCTTCTTCCCAATCCCACCAGCGCAAATCCTGCAAAACGGCAATGGTTTCTTCCGAAAACCGTTTGCGGATGGGCTTTGCGGGCACACCGCCCACAATGGTATAAGGCGGCACATCTTTGGTGACCACTGCCCTTGTGCCAATGATAGCGCCATCTCCAATGGTGACCCCTGCCAGTATGACAGCTTCATAACCAATCCACACATCATTGCCGATGGTAATATCCCCTTTGTTGTCCCATGCCTCTGTGACCCGTTTCCAATCCAACCCCCAAGCGTCGGCAAATATGGGAAATGGATAGGTGGACAGAGAACCCAAAGCATGGTTGGCACTGTTAAACAGAAACTTTGCCCCACAGGCAATGGAGCAGAATTTCCCGATTTTCAGCTTATCCCCATTGATGGGATATTGGTAAAGGACGTTATGCTTTTCAAATTCTCTGGGGTCATAGACAAAGTCATGGTACATGGTATAATCCCCCACGGAAATGGCAGGGTTCGTGATGGCATTTTTCAGATAGATTGTCCATGTATCGTCAAGACGGGGATACATGGCATCTTTGGTGATTTTCATACAATCGCCTCCTTCTGGATTGATTGTACAAAGCCCTGCTGCTTCTCCGCAATCCACCAAACGCTTCGGCAGTGTTTTGGGTACAAAAAAAGCTGGAACCCATACGATTACAAGGATTCCAGCTTTATCTTATTTCTCTTTCTGATAAATGATTTTACGGATGGCAGACACGGAAAGATGGTATGTTTCTGCCAATGCTTCCAGTGTTGCTCCTGCCTGCTTTTGGCTGCGGATTTCTTCGTTCCGCTGCGCCAATGCCTCACGGCTGCCGCTTTTCTCTCCCCAGCCCTTATGTTCTCTGGCTGGGATATAGACATAGCCGCCTTGGACATACTCCTGCAATATCTGCACCAGTGCAGGAGGCAGCAGGTCTGACGCGTTGATATATTTCATGGTCGGATTCCCCCTTGATATTCAAATCAAGCAGCAAAACCGACTTTCTGCGACATTTCCTCCATGCA
Organism: Anaerotignum lactatifermentans; assembly: GCF_014982935.1. Lineage (NCBI taxonomy): Bacteria > Bacillati > Bacillota > Clostridia > Lachnospirales > Anaerotignaceae > Anaerotignum > Anaerotignum lactatifermentans. Next base: position 7,904 of record NZ_JADCKK010000060.1, read on the forward strand.
ACTGTCGCACTTACATCGGTTTTGCATGGAGAACTGCTTTGTTGCGTTTCTGCGTCAATGGACACACAACAATCACTTCCTTTTTTCAAACAGGCTTATTCGCCCAGCATTTCTTCTACTTTTTTCAGCAGCACCTTTGTTGCTTCGCCGGGATGTTCCTTAGCGAAAATAGCGGAGATCACGGAAACGCCGTCGATACCGCTGCCTTTGAGCTGCATGATGTTATTTTCATTGATACCGCCGATGGCAACCACAGGGATAGTAACAGCTTTGCAGATTGCCAGCAGTTCCTCATTTGTCAGGGACTGGGCATCTTTTTTGGTATCAGTATGGAACACTGCACCGACACCGATGTAGTCTGCGCCGCTTTCCTGCGCTTTTACGGCTGTTTCCACAGTGTTTGCGGAAATGCCCAGAATCTTATCGGGACCAATCATAGCTCTCACATCTTTATCTACAATGTCGCTCTGTCCCACATGGACACCATCTGCCCCGCAAGCCAGTGCAATGTCGATGTTATCGTTTACCACAAAAGGTACATGATATTTCTTTGCCAGCTGTGCCAAATCTTTGGCTTCTTCCAGGAATGTTGCTTCATCCAGTTCTTTTTCACGAATCTGCAGGAAAGTTGCCCCTGCTGCCAGCACTTCTTCTGTCACATCATGGAGTGTTCTGCCGTTCAGCCATGCACGGTCTGTGATGGCGTATACTTTCATGGATTCTTTCGTTGCTTTTTCTGCCAATTCCAATTCCTCCAGTCTTGTCCGTTTCTGTAATGTTTCTGCGTCTGTCAAACTGATCTGGTCTACCAGATGGGTGCGGAATGTGAGGGTTCCTGCGCCCTGTGCGTCCGTTTTTTCTCTGGCAATTTCACCGCTGACACCCATAAGGGATACGGCGCATACGGTGGCTTCCAGAATATGATCGGGATTGCCGCCGCAGAAGGCACCCAAAAGGGCTGTGAGCATACAGCCGCTGCCAGTGATGCGGCTCATCATGGCATCGCCGTTTCTCAGGGCAAAGACACGGTCAGCAGAAGCGATGATATCGATGACGCCGGAAATGGCAATGACTGCCCCTGTTTTCCGCGCCAGTTCTCTTGCCATATAACCAAAGGCTTTGTAGTTGTCCTCGGTGATTTTATCTTCTTCTGCCGCGTCAACGCCACGGGTGGAACCTGTGCCCACTGCCAGATGTTTGATTTCGGAGGTATTGCCGCGGATCACGGAGAATTTCACGTTTTCCAGCAGCTTTTTGCCGCCTTCCCGACGCAGTCTGGTAGCGCCTACGGCAACGGGGTCCAGCACCACGGGAACCCCTGCTTCGTTAGCGGCTTTCCCTGCCACCAGCATGGCTTCCACGTCCTCCATGGTGCCCATATTCATCACAAGACACTGTACCACAGAAGCCACTTCTGCCACTTCCTCCACTTCGTGTGCCATGGTGGGAGAAGCTCCTGCTGCCAAAATGATATTGGCGCAGTCATTGACTGTGACGAAGTTGGTGATTGCCTGCACAATGGGTTCTTTTTCCCTTACATTTGCCATCATAGCGGGAAAAGACGCCAGAATATCTGTTTTCATGAAAACGAACCTCCTTTATTTACGGTTGAGTTTTTCCATCATTCTTGCGAACATGCCGGAACGTTTCAAAAGGGTGATGACCAGTACGGCCAGAAAAGCACCCATAGCGGAAGAAGGCACGAATGCCGGCACATAGACCCAAGGGGTCTGCAAGTCCATGCCATAGATGTATTTCATCACCGGATATGCCGCAAATGCGCTCAAAATGCCGGTGCCGAAGATTTCCCCAATGACTGCCATATACAGCTTATGACCGGATTTCCGATACAGGAAACCGGACAGGAACGCGCCGATGACTGCCCCAATGACTGCCAGTGCTGTACGCCCTGTCATCATACGCAGGATACCGGTGATGAGGGCTGCCAAAAATCCCCAGTAAGGTCCTACGAACACCGCTGCCAATACATTGATGAAGTGCTGGAACGGCGCCATATTGGGGAACCATACCACAGAGGACAGGGCAAAGCCCATGCCTGCGAATATTGCCGTTAGTACCATTTTCAACACATGATTATCCTTATTGCCACCCATTTGTTGATGCCTCCTTTTTTCTTCTTCCCAACGAAAGGAGCGCAAACAAAAAAAGGATTTCCTTTTTGGAAATCCTTCGTTTCTGACGCTCTTTGGTGATTTGTGACACCCTGCATTCCCTCCGTTGGCATTATCCAAATCAGGTGTAAAGGTCGAAGTATCCTTCCTCTCAGCCTCCCTTAGAAGCTCCCTTTGCATTCTGGTGTCATTATAGTACGGTTTTTGTCCCTTGTCAACGTCCCCCACGGGCATAAAAAAGGCGGCTATGCCGCCTTTTGGAAAGAGGAATTGCTGTATGGAGATACAGCAAAGTGCCCACTTCATTGGATTTTCGCATGGCAGATATTCCATGCTGTTCTTTGGTACTTTTTTGAATTTTTTTCTTTTGTGTTTCTTTGCTTTGCTTTATCTTTTGTAATGGAGGTTGTATTGAGAAAATGGCAATTACGCTTCTTCGATGTAACCGATATTGGTACGAATTACATCGCAGGAATGCTGAAATGCTGCCATTTCTTCCGGTGTTAATGTTAATTCCAGCACTTCTTCCACGCCGTCTTTGCCGATGACGCAGGGAGTGCTGATATACAGGTCATGCTGACCATACTGACCATTCAGCTGTGTGCTGACGGGCATAACCGCTTTTTCGTCGTGGAATACGCAGAAAACCAGTCGTGCCAATGTGGAGCAGATGCCAAACTCTGTGGCGCCTTTACCAGCGAAGGTGACCCAGCCCCCTTCAATGGTTTCATGGAGCACAGCTTCTTTATCCACTTGATATTTAGGATTTTCTTTTGCCAGCTGGTCCAGCGGTTTGCCATTGACCGTCACATGGGACCATGGTACCATCTGGGAATCGCCATGTTCCCCCATGGTATAAGCCACCAGAGATTTATGGTCAATGCCGGTTTCTCTTGCCAGTACGGTTCTAAGTCTGGCGCTGTCCAGCCCGGTGCCTGTGGCAAATACACGAGATGCCGGGAAGCCGGAAAGTTTCTGTACCTGTCTTGCGATGATGTCGCAGGGATTTGTGATAACGATGAATATGCCGTCAAAACCGGCTTTCACAATGCGGCCCACAAAGCTGTTGACCAGTTCCACAGAATGTTTCAGTTCTGCCAGACGGCTATGGTCTTCGCCCATGATGGTGCCCACACTGATGACAACGATGTCGCAGTCCTTCAGGTCTTCATAAGTGCCGCCTCTGACTTCTACCCGATGGGGCAGATAGGATACGCTGTCCCGCAGGTCCTGACACTCGCTGATGACCTTCTGTTCCTTCACATCTACCAATACCAATTCGTCCACAATGCCTTGGACTGCTAAACTATATGCACAATGGGCGCCTACATGACCGACACCCACGATGCCCACGCTTCTTGTTTTCATATGATTTCCCCCAATGTGCTTTTGTATTTCTCCGAAAGTTTCTTTTTGTATTCTTCCACTCCCTTGGGAGTGGCTCATCTCTTATGGCATATGATTTTCTTTTTTCCTTTGTACACTTCCTTTTCTTTTGTAAAAATAAAAAGGTCCCGGACTGACCGCCCGGAACCACCTGTTTACACCGAAAAAAGACCGAATCTTTTTCCACGCATCGTGTTTTTTTCCATGACAATCAGCACTATTTCTTCACGCGGCACAAAATGACCAGCAGCGCAATGAGAATAGCACCAATGAGCAGGACCTGTTTCATTGTATGGGAAAACGCACGGCTCATGAAAAATCTCCTTCTTTCTGTCTTTGACGATTTGGAATCGTTGGGTAAAAGATACCACTTTCAAAGTCCCAAGTCAATGGAAAGAATGACGCTTGTTTCTATAAAAATACAATATTTTTTGTGTAGTCTGCAAAATAACATTTGTATTTTTTGTATTTTTACCAATACATACAGACGTCAAAACGCACAAGTCCGTCGGTTTTTCCAAAGAAAAAAGAGGACGTCCTCTCTTGTCTGAGAAGATGTCCTCCAATTGGCATTTTTTACACCAGTTTATCCATTTTTTCTTTCAGTACGGAAGCGGGAACTGCGCCGATGATGCTGTCTGCCACCTGACCGTCTTTGAAGAAAATCATGTTAGGCACACTCATAACACGGTATTTCTGTGCCAGATCCATAGCCTGGTCAATGTCTACTTTCACGATTTTTGCTTTATCGCCGTATTCTGCCTGGAGCTGTTCCAGTACGGGACCCATCATCTGGCAGGGACCGCACCATGTAGCGAAAAAGTCCACCAATACAGGTACGTTGCTTTCCATAACTTCTTTCTGGAATGTATCAGATTTTACCATTAACATAATCAATTCCTCCTTACACATCTATTGTTATTGTATCCAAATATTTCTTTTTTATTTCTGATGTCAGTATATCACAGAAAAAAACTCTTTGCAATAAAATTTCTTAAATAATAATCATTATTGGCTTGTTCTGTGACCTGAGGCACATAAAAGAGAAAAATTTTTGCAAAAACAGGTATAAAACCCTTTCTCAGGGACATACTTCATAGCGGAGAGTGTGATCTCTCCCCCAAAGAATCACATTCTTTCTACTTCTTCCCCTTAGGAAAAGGCGGCTGTTTTTGCAGCCGCCTTTTTTTACTGGATAGATGTATATTTTCTTGCCAAAAGAATGGTCACAGCCAGATAGACCACGGACATGACAATGGTGGAGATAGATGCCGGCAGCAAAAAGCTGCGAATGCCCTGGAAAAATAAGTCCAAATCCGCCTTGTCCAATATGGCTGTCATGGTCTGTTCAATATATTCTGTGGACAGAGAGGGGATAAGTTCCATGACCTTTCCTTCTGCAAAACTAATGCCAAAGAAGAAAATCAAGGCAAAAATGCCGTTGCCTTTGCGGATGAAAGGCAGATGCGCCAATGTAATGGCAAGATAGAGGATGGCTACCGTTTCCAGCATACTCAGTATCAGGGAAACAGAAATAAGAATCATAGAACTGCGGATACCATCCATTGCCCAGACTTTTCCCACTTCCGCCCAGAACAGTTCTGTACCAGAGGGTGCAACAGCTCCGTAGAGTATGGAAAAACACAGCAGCGCGCAAAGCACACAGACGATGATGCCCCAAAGAGCAGCCGCTGCGTATTTTCCTGTCACCAGTTCCACAGAGGAAACAGGCAGGCTGAATGTGAGATACCCTTCATTGCCATACATACTTTTCTGATACCGCAGGGCTGTATGGATCAAAAACAGCATCACCAGCACCACAATGGCAACGGTACAGCCAGTAATCAGCAGGGGTGCCTTTACCAGATAGGAAACATCCGTGCCTCTGGTACGGTTCATGACCGTGGCAAAGGCAAAGAGCAGCGCAATGGCGCTTGCCACACCGTAAAGCAGGCTGTTTGCCCGCAATTCCTGTTTCATGACTTTTCCAAACATCAGCGATACACCTCCCTGAAATACTGGTCAACGGACATGCCCGTTTCCGCCCGGATCACATCCACCTGTTCATTCAAAAACACCCGTCCCTGTTTCAGAAAAACAGCCCGGTCAAAAATCTGCTCCACATCGTGTACCAAATGGGTGGAAAGCAAAATGGAGCTATTTTCCGTATACTGGTTCAAAATGGTGGTGAGGATATAATCCCTTGTGGTAGGGTCTACACCGCCCATGGGTTCATCCAGCACAAAGAGCTTTGCTTTTCGGCTCATGACGAATACCAGCTGCAATTTTTCCTGCATCCCTTTGGACATGGTGCCGATTTTCTGCTTGGAATCCAGTTTCAAATCCATGGCCATTTCCATGGCTTTCTTTTCGTCGAAATCCTTATAGAAATCACGGAACATGCCGATGGCACTTTTCACATTCTCGCTTTTGCGGAAGTATGTCCGCTCCGGCAAATAGGAAATGATAGACTTGCTGTGTACGCCGATGGGCTGACCATCCACCAATACACTGCCGTCATAGTTCTGAATCAGACCGCAGAGGATTTTCATGAGGGTGGTTTTCCCTACGCCGTTGGGTCCCAAAAGCCCAATGATTTCTCCTTCTTCCAATGTCAGGTTCAGCCCTGCCAAAACCGTATGATTGCCGTAACGATGCTCCAGATTTTTGATTTCTACCAAACTCATGCCTGTTCCTCTCCCTTCTCGCCCACGACTTTCACATAGGACGCCACTTCCTCCGTGGTGAAGCCGATTTTTTTCATATATGCAAGATATTTCTCTGTTTCTTCCTTTGCGAAAGACTTTCTTTTTTCCACCAAAACCCCTTCCTCCTTCGTCAGAAAACGACCGCTGGTGCGTTCTGTATAGACCAGACCTTCCCGCTCCATTTCCGCCATCGCCCGCTGCATGGTGTTGGGGTTGACGCCGAATTCCGCCGCCAGTTCCCTGACAGGAGGAATCTTCTCCCCGGGCTTTATGGCACCGGATAAGGCACGCAGGGTCATTTCCTTCACAATCTGCAAATAAATGGGTAAACCGTTATCAAACTGCACGGAATCACCTTCCTTAACCTAAATAATCCAATTTCTTTTCTGCCAGATACACCATCAGTGCTCCATAAATGAGTATCCGCAATACCATGGCAATGGGAATCAATGCAATGAAACCAAACACCGCAATGCCTTTTGTCAAAAGGAACGGCATTGCCATGAGGAAAAAGCTGATGGGAACACCGAATACCACCATTGCCAGCACATTAAACAGAGGCTCGATGATGAAGAAAATTACCAGCGCAACCGCTGTCCCCCACAAATAGGGATGTTTCTGAAAACGAGGCAAACGCCCTGCCATGAGGGCAAAGCACAGGGCATATAAACTGCCTACCGCCATGAGAATCTGCGAAAGCACCATAAACGCTACTATCCCGATGCCCGCAGCCATGCCTTCTGAAGAAAAACTGCCCATGCCATAAGGAGCCTGCAAAAGCAGCATCAACGCCAGCCACACAATGCCCAGAAGTACCAGCACCATCCCCCAGACCAATGGCGCCAGCAGTTTTCCAGCTAGAATCTCCCGCCGCTTCACCGGCAGTGTCATCCAGAAAACGCCTTCTCCGCCAAACATACCACGGTCAAAGCGGTACAGGGTATACACCACATAAAACACCATGGCGGCAATCCACAGGACATACATCCCCAAAATGGAACAGATGGAAAGGGCACTCCGCACATCAAATTCTTCTGGTGTGCCGGAAAAAGTATCCCCCGGATATAAGGCAGTCTGCCCCATGACCACAAGGCTCAGAATCCCTGCCGCCAGCAAAATGGCAAACATGATGAAATACACCTTTCGCGTTTCCTGCAATTCCGCTTTACAAATTTTCCTCCACATGTCATTCTCCCCCTTCTGTATGATTGTATTAACTTACTAATACAATAGTACGAAAAGAAGGGACTGTCAATGGCTTACCTGTAATCTTAAACATGTCTTAAAAAACTTTTTTCGCCCATAAAAACCTGCTAACAAAAGTCAAGACCTTTTCGCAGGTTTTTTAAATGTTCTCAACTAAATAAAAATTCCACGACAATTAGACCGGCTCAAAATCCGGTCTGTTGTTTTCTTGGGTTTATTTTC